>JASGDX010000338.1:0-4869 GCA_047606985.1 Leucobacter sp.
CGCGCGCTCGCGGCCGCTCGAACCGCGTGGCATCGCGCGCTCCCGCCCGCTTGTGCCGTCGGGCGGCGGTGGCTACATTCGGAGCAACCGGGGCCCCGTCGCGGAGTCGATCGCGCGAGGCGTCCGGGATCCCGCAGGCCGACCGCGAAGGAGCGCAGCCGAGATGGATGAGCACATCGACGTCATCGTGGTCGGGGGCGGCACCGCCGGCTGCGTCCTCACCCGCCGCCTGCACGACGCGGGCCGCACGGTCGCCCTCCTGGAGGCCGGAGGCGATGACACCAATCCGGCGATCC
This sequence comes from Leucobacter sp., assembly GCA_047606985.1. GTDB lineage: Bacteria > Actinomycetota > Actinomycetes > Actinomycetales > Microbacteriaceae > Leucobacter. The sequence goes on from JASGDX010000338.1 coordinate 297, forward strand.
ACGAGCCCAGCCGCATGCACGAGCTCTGGCACTCGCCCGAGGACTGGGACTACTCCAGTGTGCCGCAGGCCCACGCGGGCGGCAGGACACTCCACCTTCCCCGGGGCAAGGTGCTCGGGGGCTCGCACGCGCTGAACGGCATGATCTTCGTGCGCTGCGCCCCCGAGGACTTCGACGGCTGGGCCGATGCGGGCGACGGCGCCTGGGCATGGAAGGAGGTCCTCCCGCTCTACAAGGGTCTCGAGCGCTTCGACCGCGGCGGCTCAGAGCTCCGCGGCGGCGAGGGCCTGCTCGACGTGGTGCGCGACTACCGCATCAACCCGATTCAGACCGCGATCATCGCGGCCGCGGTGAGCGCCGGGATCCCGTTCAACGACGACTACAACGGGGAGTCGCTCGAGGGCGTCTCGCAGCAGCAGATCACCTTTCGCGACGGGAAGCGGCTCACGACCTACGGGGCGTTCGTGCGCCCGATACTCGGATCGCCCGGGCTGCGCGTGGAGCGCGGCTGCTGGGTGCACCGCCTACTGCTCGACGGCGACCGGGTGGTCGGCGTGGAGGTCGAGCAGGACGGGGAAATGGGCTCCCTGCTGGCCGACGAGGTCGTGCTGTGCGCGGGCGCCATCGACTCGCCCCGCATCCTGCTGCGCAGCGGGATCGGGCCCGCCGACGAGCTGTCGGAGCTCGGGATCCCGGTCGTCGTCGACAGCCCGGAGGTGGGCCGCGAGCTGCAGGACCACTTCCTGACACCGGTGATCTTCACGACGGACGCGAAGCCGGTGCCCGAGATCGAGGAGGGGATGGGGCTGATGCAGACCCATCTCTTCTGGAAGAGCCGGCCCGAGCTGGCCGTGCCAGACACGCAGCCCGTCCACTTCAGCAAGCCCATGTACGAGGAGTGGATGAGCGGGCCGGAGAGCGGCTTCACCCTCATGGGCGGGCTCATCGCCCCGAAGAGCCGGGGGAGCGTGAGGCTGAGCGGTCCGGATCCCCACGATCCCGTGCTGATCGACCTGAACATGTTCACCGACGAGGAGGACCTCGACACGATGCTCGCCTCGGTGCGGCTCTGCGAGCGCGTCGGGGCGGCCTCCCCTCTCTCGGACGAGTGGGGTGCGCGGCAGCTGTACCCCGACCCCGCAGCCGACGACGAGGCGCTGCGCGACTACATCAGGCGCACCACGGTGACCTACCACCACGTCGCGGGCAGCTGCCGCATGGGGGCGGACGCGGAGGCCGTGGTGGACCCGAGGCTCGCGGTGAACGGAGTGCGGGGCCTGCGGGTCGCCGACGCCTCGATCATGCCGACGATCACCTCGGGCAACACGAACGCGCCGTGCATGGTGATCGGCGAGCTGGCGGCGCGGTTCGTCCTCGCCGATGCTGGTTCGCAGGGCACTCCCCGGCAGGGGACGGGCGTTCTCCTCCGGGAAGCGGCGCGGCGGCATGGGATCCGCGGCAGGCATGTATGATCAGCAATTCCGAAAACGTCGACGCCGCAGCGCCCCACGATGCGGCCGCGGCCGACGAGGCCTCCACCGAGGCCGTCGCACCCGCCGAGCACCCGCCGAGCGGAGGATTTCCCGGCCGTTCTCGCAAGATCAGCCGGGAAATCCTCCGCTCGAGCCTCCCGGCACCCCGGTTTCGGCCCCGCTCAACCGGCGGTTAGTCCCAACGCCGTTCGGTTAGTGGTCGGGGTCGGGTGTCAAGGCGGCGCGCCGGTGACGGGCAGTGAAGCAGCCCTTGATGAAGTGGATCAGGTCTTCCAGGACCACTGATTCCGTTTCACGACAAGGGCTGCAATGTCTGATTCTGCCATCACTCACGCGCCGGGCGCGTTCGCTCCGGGGCATCTCGGCGAGCTGACCCAGATCATCCCGTTCCAGATGGTCGATGCGGCGTTGCAGACCGCTGGTGGCGGTCAGCACCGGATCCGACGGTTGCCGTCGCGGGTCGTGGTGTACCTGCTGCTCGCAGGAGCGCTGTTCGCCGGGGAGGGATGGCAGCAGGTCTGGGCGCGGCTGACGGCAGGCCTGGCGGTCTCGCCGCGTGCTCCAGCGGGGTCGGCGATCACCGGGGCGCTGTGCCGGCCCGAACGGTCAAGCCGGATACCCGATGATTCGGCTGGTGGCGATCGTGACGGCCGGTACCCGCTCGCTGATCGACGCGGTCTTCGGCACCGACGCGGTCGGTGAACTGAGCTACGCGGCCCGGCTCGTCCCCGCGCTGCGCCAGGGGATGCTGCTGCTGGGCGACCGGAACTTCGCCTCCTACGGGTTCTTCGCCACGGTCGCAGCCACCGGGGCGGACTTCCTGATCCGCTCCCGCATCGGAGCCGGATCGATGAAGCTGCCGGTCCTTCACCGGCTCCCCGACGACTCCTGGCTATCGATCGCCAGCGGCCTGCAGATGCGGGTGATCGACGCGCAGGTCACGATCACCACCGAGACCGGGACGCGAACCGGGCAGTACCGGCTGGTCACCACGCTCCCCGACCCCGCCGACGCGAGTGCGGCGAGCCTGGTCCGGCTCTACCACGAGCGGTGGGAGATCGAGACGGCGTACTGCGAGCTGAAGTCCACGAGATCAGGATGTCCCATGCCCCATGCCCCATGCCCCATGCTCACACGTCGGGACCGCATCGGGCAACCGCTCGGAGGGCGACCGCTCGGAGGGCAGCCGCAAGAGAGTCAGGCCGTGTGCACGAGCTCCCCGTCGACGACCGTCCCGACGATCCCGAGCTCCGGCAGCGCCTCGGGCTCGGTGGCCAGAGGATCCCTCCGCACCACGCAGAGGTCGGCGGCCTTGCCGACCTCGAGCGAGCCCTTCCACCGCTCGGCGCGATCCTGCCTGGCGCCGCCGAGGGTATAGGCGTGCAGCGCCTCGAGCACGCCGATGCGCTGCGCCTCTCCGATGGTCTCCCCGGTCAGGGCGGATCGCCGCAGCACCGCCACTGCGGCCGCCCTCCGCCAGTCAGCGGAGGCCGCTACCGGCATATCGCTGCCGAATGCCAGCGGCACGCCCGCGTCGAGCAGGCTGCGATTCGGGTACTGCCGGGAGCTGCGCTCCTCGCCGACCAGCGCCACCATGTGCTCGTGCACGTGCGCGAGCAGCTCCATCTGCGAGCTCACGCCGATGCCGAACTCCGCCATCGTCGCGATCGTCTCGGGGCTGAGCAGATCGGCATGGATGATGTAGTGGCGGGGATCGAGCTCGGGTCGCGCCCGCCTCGCGGCGACGATGGCGGTCACGCTCGCATCGATGGTGGCGTCGCCCGTCGCGTGGATGCCCGCCTGCAGCCCGGCATCGTGGATCGCGCGGACGATCTCCGTCAGCTCGGCGGTGCGCTCGCCGTCGTCCGCGCCCGGGATGGTGAGCGCTCCCCGGGTGGGCGCGTCCTCGTAGTCCTCGTGCATCCAGGCGGTGTGGAACGGCGGGATGCCGTCGGCGAACACCTTGACGCCGGCGAGGCGCAGCCGCCGCTCGTCGTGGGTGTCGAGGCGCACGCTCCCGAGGCCCTCGCGCACGTGCTCGGCGGTCAGCACCCCGCCCTCGCCGAGCAGCAGCAGGATCGAGGCCCGGATGCCCAGCTCGCCCGCGGCCGCGAGCTCCTCGTAGGCGCGCAGCGACTCCAGCCCGGTGGCGGCGCCGCCTCCGCCCGGCCCGATGCCGGGCTCGGTGAAGCTCGTGAAGCCCAGCCGGTGCAGCTCGCGCACGACGCGCCCGATGCCCTGCTTGCGCTCCTCCCGGGTGAAGGGCGGCATCACACGGTCGATGAGTCCGCGCGCCGAGAACTCCATGAGCACGCCCGATGGCTCGCCGCCGGGCTCGCGGCGAATCGTGCCGCCCGGCGGATCCGCGGTCGAGGCGTCCACGCCGGCGAGTCGCAGCGCCTCCGAGTTCACCCAGTAGGCGTGCAGGTTGTCGTCGTCGAGCACCACGGGGTTGCGCGGGCTGACCCCGTCCAGGTCGTGCCGCGATGGCTGCCGGCCGGGGTGCTCGGCGCATTCCCGCAGCGCCTCCGCGTTCCAGCCGTGCCCGCGGATCCACGCTCCGTCTGGCACGGTCGCGGCCTTCGCCGCGATGCGCTCGCGCAGCTCGGCGATCGAGCTCACCTCGGAGGGGCCGAGGTCGATCGAGAACGGCGGCAGCCAGGTGCCCCAGGGTGCGACGTGGGCGTGGGCGTCGTTCATGCCCGGGAGGATGTGGCCGTCGAGGTCGATCTCCTCGGCGCCCGCGCTCAGGGCGTCGCGGGCCTCGGCGACCCCGCCGACCGCGACGATGACGCCGTCGCGCACCGCGATCGCGCGGGCGGAGCCGTCACCCGTCGCACCCGACATCGTCGTCAGCCCGGAGCCCACGAACAGCCGCTCGCGGCCGTCCCCCCGGCCGGCGGACACCTCAGCCCTCCCCGCTGCGGCGCGGTGAGGCTCCGCCGTCGAAGGGCGCGATGCCCGTCAGCACCTCGCGCAGGCGCATCACCTGCCGCGGGATGAACTCGGCCACGGTGAAGCCGACGACCTCGGCCGCCGCGCCGACCTCGGCGATCAGCCGCGACGCCTCGGCGCTCGAG
>JASGDX010000339.1:0-3173 GCA_047606985.1 Leucobacter sp.
CGCGGGCGACGGGCGCGGGCGGGCTCCGCCGGCCGGGTTCGGGATCAGCGCTGCGCCGCGGCGGGCGCGGCCGGTGCTGCGAGCTCCGCCTCGCGCACATCGAGGAACCCCAGCACCTCTCGCACGATCTTCGCCTCGAGGAAGAACGACATGAACGGGATCACGCCGCCGAGCGCGATCAGGATGAAGCGGCCGAAGCCCCACCGCATCGGGCTCCACAGCAGGAAGTCGGAGATGAGGTAGACCACGTAGAACCAGCCGTGCGCGATGAGGATCGCCTTGAAGAGGTCGAAGCCCTGCGGCTCGAAGTCGCTGCCGATCGCCTCGAGCGGGTAGAAGTACGCGAAGCCGTGGGGCGTGCCGAGGAACAACTGCACGTTGAACGCGTACTTCATCACCATGACGGCGACGAGCAGCAGCAGCATGACGCCGGTGATGATGGACGCCGCCTTGTAGAAGCTCACCGCCTTGCGGATGCGCGGGTAGTCGGAGGGCTTGGGCTGCAGCTGCATGGCTTCCATTCTATTCGAGCGTCTCTGAGCGAACACCGGTCGGGCGGAGCCCGCGGAAACCTCGAAGGCCGGGTCCGGCGCGTCGCGAGCAGCGATACCGACGTCGCTTCTTGGCCGCTCCGCTCAGCCGATGGTCGGGGACTCGTCCGGCCGCTCCCTCGGCCGGGCCGGCTCGCCAGACTCCTCGGGATCCCTCGCCTCGGCCGCCTCAGCCGCCTCTGCCGCCTCCGCCATCTCCGCCGCCTCAGCCGCCTCGAGCAGCATCAGCTCGTGCTCCTTCTCCCACGCGTCCCTGGCCAGGCGGTACCAGAGGAACACCGCGAATCCCGCGAACACGATCCACTCGACCCCGTAGAACACGTTGAGCCAGTTCACGGCCTCCGCCTGCACGGGAGGCACGGAGTCGACGGCGTCGAGCCCGGCCGTCTGGAGCAGTCGCTCGCCGTCACCCGCGGGATGGAGCACGAGATACCCCGAGTGCGCGGGCACGGCCGGGGCCCGCCACATGTTGACGAGCTGGGCGGGCACCATGGCGTGCATGACCTGCGGATCCTCCCCGGCCTTCGGCAGCACGGGCGCCTCGGGCGGCATCATGCGCCCCTCGAGCTGCAGCGGGGTCGCGAACACGGGATCCGCCGCGAGCCGATCGGCGGCCTCCTGCGCAGCCTCGACGCTCGGCGCCCAGCCGACCGCCACCGCGAGGGCGGCGGGTCCGTCGGGCGATTCGGGATCCCGCGCAGCGCCGTCGGCATCTCCGCCTGCCGCGCCGCCGACCCCGTCGCCGGTCACCGAGAGGTGTGCGACCACCCATGCGCCGGTCTCGCCGCCGTTCTGCCGCGGCTCGACGATGCCCGTGTCGCCGGGCACGAACTCGCCGCTCACGCCCACCACGACGCCGCCTGCGGCCTCGGTGATGCCGGCACCGGGCTCCGCCACCTCGGAGAGGGGGCGGAGGGTCTCGGTGTCGACGGACTGCTGCGCGTCGGTGCGGATCGCGCGATCCATCTGCCACTGCCCCAGCCAGGCGAAGCCGCACGCGACGAGCAGCGCCAGCAGCAGCGCCAGCAGCCACTGCGGACGCCGCATCACCTGCGCGAGCGTGGGCTCGCCCAGGTACTCGAGCCTGCGGGACCGGGGAGCTTGCGTCGAGGGCTGCTCGGTCGACTGGGCGGCGGACACCGGTTGCGCGCTCCGCTCAGCGCTCGGCGTGCACGATGCCGATGCGCTGGAAGCTCTTGAGCTCGGAGTACCCGGTCGTGGCCATCGCGCGGCGCAGCGCGCCGATGAGGTTCGCGCTGCCGTCGGCGACGTGCGCGGGGCCGTTCACGATCTCGGTGAGCGGGGCGACCGGGGCGACTCGCATGCGCTTGCCGCGGGGCAGATCATCGTGGTGCGCCTCCTGGCCCCAGTGCCAGCCGCACCCGGGGGCGTCGGAGGCCTTGGCGAGCGCGGCGCCCAGCATCACGGCGTCGGCGCCGCACGCCATCGCCTTGATGAGGTCGCCCGAAGTGCCGAGACCGCCATCGGCGATCACGTGCACGTATCGTCCGCCCGACTCGTCGAGGTAGTCGCTGCGGGCGCCGGCCACGTCGGCGATCGCGGTGGCCATGGGAGCGCGGATGCCCAGCGTCGCGCGGGTCGTGGACGACGCACCGCCGCCGAAGCCGACGAGCACGCCCGCCGCGCCGGTGCGCATGAGGTGCAGCGCCGACTGGTAGGTGGCGGCGCCGCCGACGATCACGGGCACGTCGAGCTGGTAGATGAACTGCTTGAGGTTGAGCGGCTCGCGCCCCTCGCGCGCCACGTGCTCTGCCGAGACGGTGTTGCCGCGGATCACGAACAGGTCCACGCCCGCGTTCACGACGGTCTCGGTGAACTCGGCGGTGCGGTGAGGCGAGAGCGCGCCCGCGACTGTGACGCCGGCCTCGCGGATCTCGCCGAGGCGGGCGCGGATCAGCTCGGGTCGGATGGGCGCAGAGTAGAGCTCGCGCATGCGCTGCACGGCGGCGATGTCGTCGTCGACGCCGGCGAGCTCCTCGAGCAGGGGCTCGGGATCGTCGTGCCGCGTCCACAGGCCCTCGAGATTGAGCACCCCGAGGCCGCCGAGCCGGCCGAGCGCGATCGCCGTGGCCGGTGACATGACCGAGTCCATGGGGGCGCCGAGCACCGGGATGTCGAAGTGGAACGCGTCGATCGACCACGAGGTCGAGACGAGCTCGGGATCGCGGGTGCGCCGGGTCGGCACGATGCCGATCTCGTCGAACGTGTACACGCGCCTGGCGCGCTTGCCGCGCCCGATCTCGATCTCGTTGCTCACCCGACCAGTCTATCGGCACGCGGTCCGGAGTATCTCGGTGAGGGCAGCCGACCCCGTTCCTCGCACCCGTCAGCCCAGAATTCGGGGCAGGTCGGGGATGACCGGGCGCCTACCGCCGGTAGTTCGGCGCCTCGACGACCATCTGCACGTCGTGCGGGTGCGACTCCTTGAGACCGGCCGAGGTGATGCGCACGAAGTTGCCGCGCTCCTTCAGCTCGGCGATCGAGCGGGCGCCGACGTAGAACATCGACTGCCGCAGGCCGCCGATGTTCTACGTCGGCGCCCGCTCGATCGCCGAGCTGAAGGAGCGCGGCAACTTCGTGCGCATCACCTCGGCCGGTCTC
>JASGDX010000340.1:0-9757 GCA_047606985.1 Leucobacter sp.
GCGTCGGCGATGCGGTCGGCGCGACGGGCGCCTGGCCGCCGGGTCCCGGCGCCCCGATCGGAGCGCCGGCCCGCGGTTCGTGAGCAGAGGCGAGGGGGCCCAGCGGCGGCGTCGGCACCGTCGGCGCCGATGAGGCCGCCTCGGCTCTTGGGCCCTGTGCCGTCACCGAGGCCGATGCCGCCAGCGGGACGGCCTGCGCGATGGAGGTCACCGGCGCCGTCTCGGCCGCCTCGGCCCTTGACGCCGACGGCCCGGTGCACACGGCTCCGATCCCGCTTGCGTCCGGAGGGAGCGCCCGCGCAGCAGGGCGTTCGGGCGCGAGCGCGGGATCGGCGACGAGCCCGTCGGGAAGCGGCACCGTGGGGGCCGTCTGCGTCCCGGCGGCCGCGGCGTCCTGCTCTGCTGAACTGATCATGCCCTCTACGCTAGGCGCTGCGTCGCGTCGCGGGCACCGAGGAAGCCGGAGCGGACGGTTCGGGGTTTCCCGAATTCGCGGGCGGGGCGCTCCGAGTGCCGAAGCGAGGAACCGGTGCGGATGCCTGGCCATGCGAACGGCACGGGTCGCACCGCCCCGAACCGTATTCGGCCGATCCACTGGTCAGTTTCAGGGGTTCGCGCGAGGCCGATACCCCTGAAACTGACCAGTCGATCAGTCGATCGAGCACGCCGAGCCGCGCACCACGAGCGGCATCGGCAGAAGGGTCCGTTCCGCGGGCTGGGCGCCGAGCAGCATCTCGACCCCCAGGCGGCCCATCTCCTCGTAGGGCAGGCGAGCCGTGGTGAGGCCGGGCCTGAGATACGTCGCGAGCTCCTCGTCGTCGAAGGAGACGACCGAGAGGTCGTCGGGGATGCGCAGCCCGCGCTCGGCCGCGGCCTGGAAGATCCCGAGCGCCACGCCGTCGGTGCCGGCGATGACGGCCGTGAGCTCGGGGTGCGCGTCGAGCAGCCTGCCGCCGTACTCGTAGCCCACCTGAGGGGACCAGCCGGGCACCGCGACGCGCACCGGCGTGATCGACGTCCGCTCGAGCGCGTCGGCGATGCCCGCGAAGCGCTGGTCGATCGTCGCCGACGCGCGAGCTACGGTCATGGCGGCGGGAAGGTCGCCGACGATGCCGATGCGCCGATGCCCGTGCTCGACCAGGTGCTCCACGACCGCGGCCCCGGCCCGGCGCTCGTCGGGCAGCACGCACGCGTGCCCCTCGGGCGAGACGCCGTTGACCAGCACGACCGGCAGCTGCGGCGGCGTCTGCGGCACGTCGATGAGCCGGGCCGCCATGAGGCCGATGAGCAGCCCGTCGACGCGCCGATCCGTCATCTCCTCCACCGCTTCGGCCATCTCGCCCCCGCGGCCGGTCTCGGCCATCAGCACCGTGCGCCCGTGCGCCCTCGCGGCCTCGAGCACGCCGCCGATCATCGCCGAGGCGTATCTGGTGAGGGTCACCTGGTCGGAGACGAAGCCGATGGTGCGCGTTCTGCCGAGGCGAAGGCTCTGCGCCGCGGGGTTGGGGCGGTACCCGAGTTCCTCAGCGGCGGCGCGCACCCGCTCGACGGCATCGGCCGAGAGGCGGGATCCGGGGCGATCGTTGAGGATCATGCTGACGGCGGCGGTCGACATGCCCGCCAGCCGCGCGACATCGGCGAGCGTGGGACGGCGGGACGGCACTCCGTTCACGGATTCCCCTCTTCACTCGCGCGTCTGCTCCGATGCAGCGTTCCCACAACGATACCGATCCCGAGGGACCGGCGCGGGAACCGATCCGGATCCGCCTCATTGACCCCATGCCCGAAGATGTGCTATTTTTCCCAAGCTAAATCCTTTTAGCAGTCAGCAATCCCAAATCCGTCGCCACGTTCCGCGCAATGTCGCGCGACTCGGATCAGAGACCAACGGAGGTCCGCACACATGGCTACAAAGCCGAGCCTGTTCAAGAACGGCGCATATCTGCAAAGCTCTACGACGCTGTTCATCTTCTTCGCCTCCTGGGGCATCTGGTGGTCGTTCTTCTCGACCTGGCTGGACAAGACCCTGGGCCTCAGCGGCGGCCAGATCGGCATGATCTACTCGGTGAACTCGATCACCTCGATCGTGGTGCTGCTGTTCTACGGCATGACACAGGACCGCCTCGTGCTGCGCCGCCACCTCGTCATCACGGCGTCCATCGTGATGGCCTGCCTCGCGCCGTTCGCAATCTTCCTCTACGAGCCGCTGCTCAAGAACGCGTTCGTTCTGGGCCTCATCGTCGGCTCCATCTACCTGCCGTTCGGCTACACCTCGGCGGTCGGCCTGATGGAGGCGTTCTCGGAGCGGCTGAGCCGCACCTACGGCTTCGCCTACGGCAGCGCCCGCGGCTGGGGCTCGCTCGGCTACGCCGTCGCCGCGCTCTTCACCGGCTTCATCTTCACGATCAACCCGCACGTCAACTTCTACATCGGCTCGGCGCTCGGCGTCGTCAGCCTGCTGATCCAGATCTTCTGGAAGACCGACAAGGTGCCGCTCGCACCCGGCCACAGCGAGCACGCCCACGCCCCGTCGCTGCGCGAGATCGTGTCGGTGCTGAAGTTCAAGCACCTGTGGATCATCATCGGCTTCGTCATCTTCAGCTGGACGTTCTACAACCTCTACGACAACCAGATGTTCCCCAACTTCTACCGCGGGCTCTTCCCGAACGAGGACATCGGCCTGCACACCTACGGCATCCTGAACTCCGCGCAGGTCTTCCTCGAAGGCTTCTGCATGATGCTGGTGCCGCTGCTCATGCGGAAGGTCGGCGTGCGCAACATCCTGCTCATGGGCGTCACGGTGATGTGCCTGCGCATCCTCGGCTCCGCGGTCTTCACCGACCCCGTCATCGTGTCGATCGTGAAGATGTTCCACGCGATCGAGGTACCGCTGTTCGTGCTCGGCATCTTCCGCTACCTCACGCTGCACTTCCCGTCGGCGCTCTCCGCCACGCTCTACATGGTGGGCTTCGAGATCGCCGCGCAGCTCGGCAGCGCCATCTTCTCGACCCCGTTCGGCTACATCCGCGACGCGCTCGGCTTCCAGCCCACGTTCCTCGTGATCTCGGGTGTCGTGCTCTGCGCGGGCATCTGGGCGTTCTTCGCCCTGAAGAAGGACGATCAGGACGTGCAGGGCGATCCGTTCATCCGCTCGGGCCGCTCCGGGGTCACCGGCGTGATCAAGACGGTGCAGCAGTAGCGATCGGCGAGGCCCTCCTCCGATCTGCCCTCGGGCTGGAGCGGAGGAGGGCCTCACTGCATAGGATTGAAGCTCGCTCGGCCCGCCTCCCGCCCCGATCCCGAATCAGGACACATGAACAGCCTGCACTTCTCCCCGCCCCGCAACTGGATGAACGACCCGAACGGCTTGATCTTCCACAAGAACCGGTACCACCTCTATTTCCAGCACAATCCGCTCGGCATCGACCACGGCAACCTGAGCTGGGGGCACGCGTCGAGCACCGACCTCGTCCACTGGGAGCACCATCCCCTCGCGATCTCCTTCGACGACGCCGAGGAGATCTTCTCGGGATCGATCGTCCTCGACGCCGAGAACTCCACCGGCTTCGGAACAGCCGCGGATCCCGCGCTCATCGCGTGCTACACCTCGGAGTCGAGGTCGCGCGATCACCAGGCGCAGTCGATCGCGTTCAGCCTCGATGACGGGATGACCTGGACCAAGTACGCCGGCAATCCGGTGCTCGACCGGGGCTCGGCGCACTTCCGAGACCCGAAGATCATCCGCTGGGAGGGCGCGGAGGAGTCGTACTGGGTGATGGTGGCCGTCGAGGCCGAGCACCGCCAGGTCGTGCTCTACCGCTCCGACGATCTGCTGTCGTGGACCTACCTCTCGACCTTCGGGCCCGAGGCGGCCGTGGGGGGCGTGTGGGAGTGCCCGGATCTCTTCCCGCTGCGCGTGGAGGGCACGGACGATATCCGCTGGGTGCTGCTCGTGAGCCTGAACCCCGGCGGGATCGCCGGCGGATCGGGCACGCAATACTTCATCGGCGAGTTCGACGGTCGGGTGTTCACACCGCACGAGCGCTTCTCCCAGACCCGCCCCGACGATCCAGCGGGGATGAGCGCGCTCCCCTGGCTCGACTACGGCCGCGACTGCTACGCAGGCGTGAGCTACGCCGGGCTTCCCGAGCACCGCAGGATCCTCATCGCGTGGATGAACGACTGGGACTACGCCAGGCAGCTGCCGGTCGATCCCGAGCACCCCGTGCGCGGCAGCATGACCCTGCCGCGGCTCCTGTCGCTGGTCGCGGTCGACGGACGCCTCCGTCTGCGCCAGACCCCGATCGCCCCGCCGGTCTCCGAGATCGGCCGTCTTGAGGATCTCGCGGCGGCCGCCTCCGAGCCGCTCCCGATCCGGGTCGGTCAGCGCATCGACCTCGCGGTGGCGCTCGAGGGAGCAGCGGGCTTCGCGATCCGCTTCGAGGACGAGGAGGGGCGCGCGCTCGAGATCTCCTACGACTCCGCAGCGGAGGAGCTGAGCTGCGATCGGCGGGGAGGCTCGGCCGGGTTCCCCGCCGGGTTCGCCGGCGTGCAGCGGATGCCCGTCGCCGCGACCGACGAGCTGGCGCTCACGCTGTGGCTGGACGAGGCGTCGGTCGAGATCTACGCCGAGCACGGCACCAGGGTGCTCACCGCTCTCGTCGGCCGGCTCGGCGCACCGCGCATGCGGGTCACCGGGGTCGGCGGGCCGGTGCGGATCGCGAGCCTCGTCTCCTCCGAGGTCGCCGGCTGATCCCGCCTCTGCGCTCCTATCCCGCGACGCCCGGGCCACCGCGGCGCGCCCGCCACTCGTCGGCGAGCAGCGCGTAGGGCACCCCGTCGAGCCATCCGCGATCGCGGTGCAGCGACTCCCGCACCGAGTAGCCCTCGCGCCTCATGCCGACGCGCTCCATGAGCCGCCACGACGCCTCGTTCGCCGCGAAGGCGCCGGCCTGCACGCGGCGCAGGCCCAGCGACTCGAAGCAGACGGCGAGGAGCGCCTCGACGGCCTCCGTGGCAAACCCGCGCCCGCCGGCGTCGGGATGGAAGCTCCAGCCGAGCTCGGCCCGCACGCCCGTCGCCCGGTCGCGCACCTCGCGCTGCCCCCGGCCGTCGCCCACGCGCAGCATCAGATCGCCGATCACACAGCCCTCGTGCTCCACCACCAGGTAGTCGAGGTGCTTCTCCGGATAGGCGGCGTCCCAGTCGGCCCGGTCGACCGGATGCCAGCCGAGCCACTCCCCCACCTCGGGCAGGCCGCGATGCGCCCGCAGCGCGTCCGCGTCGGCGAGTTCGGCGGGGCGCAGCACGAGTCGCTCCGTGCGCACCGGCCACTGCAGCTCGCGGAAGGAGGGCGCCGGGGCGGCGGATGGCACCGACCGCTCGGCGTCGGAGCGCAGCACGCAGAACTCGTTGCCCTCGGGTCCGGCCAGCACCGCCCAGCCGGTGCCCTCGCCGTAGATGCCGCGGCGGTCGGCTACCAGCGAGGCGCCGATGCCGAGCAGCCGCTCGATCTCATCGGCCTGCACCCCAGTTCTCGGACGCAGATCGAGGTGGATGCGCTTGGCCGGCAGCTCGGCATCCGGCACCTCGATGAACAGCAGCCGGTGCCCCGATTCGGGATCCCGGATCATGCACTCCTCGTCGCCGGGCCGATTCGGGTCGTCGACGAGGTCGGTATAGCCGAGCACCTGCTTCCACCACTCCGCGAGCCGGTAGGCGTCGTGGCAGTCGATCGTGGTGTGCGAGACGAAACTGGTCATACTCGATCTTCCCACCGCGAGCGGGAGTGGCTTCGATCCGCGGATCGGCTGTAGCATCGGTTCCGGAGGAGTCCTCCCTCCGGTTCACGCGGGCCCGCATTGCGTGGATGATGGTGGCATGAGGATCCCCGACGGCTTCACCCATCGACGCACCGAGCGCTGCGAGCAGCCCGACCTGGTGGGTCCGGGGTCGGCCAGGATCGCCGAGGTCGAGATGTATGCGGATGCCGACGGGGTCGAGTTCGCGCTGGTGCCCGGCGCCGAGAACGTCGTCCTCGGCTGGGACCGGGGCTTCGCTCCGCTCGATCCGCTCACACGGCAGGGCATTCTCGACGACCTGGAGCGCGTCGCGGATCCGCTCGCCGGCTACCGCAGCTGGCGGGCCGAGATCGACGCCGAGGCCGATCCCGAAACCGCCGCCTGGCTGGACGAGCGGATCGAGGCGGCGCGCGCCGAGGGGCCGCCGGGGCTCACCGAGCACCAGCGCCGCCTGTTCAGCGCCGCGGGCTATGCCGAGCATCTCAACAGCGCGATGTCGCCGGTCCGCACGGTCTCGATCCCGACCCTGCTGGTCGAACGGCGGGCGCGGGAGATCGGTTGGCGGGAGATCGGCCTCTACCATCTGCCCTCGGGCGAATCGCGGCTCGAGCCCGGCCACGAGGAGCTCATCGAACGCTCGCTCGACACCCTGCGGACCATCCGCGCCGACGGGGTACAGATCTACGGCCTCGCCCGCTTCCGTCGTGCCGAGGACGGCTGGTGGCGGGTCGAACGCCAGGAGCCGACCAGCCGGGCCGACCTGGTGAGCGGGTTCGGCCCGTTCCGCCTGCCGACCGAGGACGAGTGGGGGTACCTCGCCGACGCCGGCGGCCGCACGCTGTTCCGCTGGGGCGACGGCCTGCCCGAGGACACCGGCGGCCTCGGGTACGGCGCCGAGCCGAACCTGCTCGAATCGCCCAACATCAACGGGCTCGTGATCGCCTGCGATCAGTTCGTGTTCGAGGTCATCGCCGAGCCTGGCGTGCGCAAGGGCGGCGATGGCGGCGAGACGATGCACGACGGTCTGGGCGCGTTCGACATGCTGCTGCCGCTCGCCACCGCCTTCCGGGCGATCAGGGAGGACGAGCACGATCTCTCCGGAGGCTACAACGCCGCCAGGCGGGTGATCGAGGTCTGACGCGGGCGGGGGCGCCTTTTGCGGGCGGCGGCGGTTTCCGAAAGGGATCGGCTGCTGCCGGCGATGCGATGGCGCGCAGGGGCAACCGCCGCGCACGGTGTTCGGGATCGGGCCGGTGCCCAGGGCTGATCACGTCAAGCCGGAGCTCGCACGGGCCGGTATCGCATCGACTCCTCGTCCGGTGGCAGCCCGGCATCGGGGCGGAATCTGCGAGACAATGGCGGGGAGATGGATGAACGTGAATACCTGGCCTCGCTTCGGCCCTCGCGGATACGCGAGGTTCAGGCGGGCGCCCCGTCGTGGGCGCAGGTCGACATCGTCGACATCGAGTCTGGTGATGGCGAGGCTGTGCGTGCCGGGCTGGAGCGCTTCGGGCTCAGAACCCGGCACACTCACGTCGGCTAAGCCCGTCACCTCGTCGCGGCGCTCGCGGAAGACAGCAGTGCCGAATTCCTCCTCCTGCTCTGTCACGGCGAAGACGGCGTCATCGTGCTGCCGGAACTCGCCTCGGAGATCGAGCGATACCAGCCGTTCCACGGCCGGGTCGCCGCCGATGATCTCCGCAGCTTTGCCCGCTTCGACGGCCGAGTCGTCATCTCCACCGGCTGCGAGACCAGACACCCAGCACTGGCCCAGGCGATCCTCGACTGCGGTGCGACGGCGTACATCGCACCCGCTGGTGCGCCATTCGGCTATGCCAGCTACTTCGCACCCATCTCGTTGTTCTACGATCTCACCGAGCAGCGAGACCTCGAACAGGCTGTCACCCAGCTGCACCAGCACGACGCCGAGCTGCGCATGTGGCAGCTCTACCGCCGATGATCCATACCGACTGCCTGGACTGAGCCATCCGCTCATGCAGCTACCAGACCGTCTGCGGGTGCCCGAACACCCCGGACGATCACGCAACGCGATCCCTCAGCGGAGGCAGCAGCCGACTACTCCGAAAGGAAGCCGCCCACCCGCTTCACGAAGGACTCCTGGTGCTGCTCGCGTGCCCCCTCGACGATCGGGTCGGGGTCTGAGATCGGCTCGATCCCGAAGGTCTCGCCGAGCCATCCCGCGTATGCCTCGGCTCCGCCGCTCTCCTCATCGTCGTCGTCCTTGTAGAAGTACGCCTCATCGAAATCGACCGTGATCTCGATGTCGTAGCTGAGCAGCGCGAGAAAATCGCGCAGATCGCCGGCCACGACGTGATAGCCGCCCTCGTCGCCGAAGACCACGATCGGGCACTGCGAAAGATCCTCCTCGATCGCCCAGAACGCATAGATCGAGCCCGATCCGTTCGCGAGCGCGAACGGCACGAGCGCGTCCAGGAACTCCGGATCCTCCGACCAGGTGGCAAGCCCTCGGCGACCGTCGGAGATGAACTCGAAACCGTCCGCATAGTATTCCGAACGATGCTCGCGGTCGAAATCTATCAGGCTCTGCAGATCACCCGCGATCGCCCGCCCCGCGAAGATCTTTTCGTACATTTTCGCCTCGTCGCTCATGCCACCAGTATGCCAAACGAGGCGTGGCCGTCCGGCGGGTCCACCAGCAGATCGGCTGCGTATCGGGAGAAATATGGCGGGGCGAGGCTCGAACGTTTCCGATCGGCTGGACATGGACAGCCATCTGCTTTCGACGACATCGAACCCGGACTGTCGCGTTACGTCCACGACGCGATCATCGCCGACGCCGACCGGGCTGCACACTGACGCATGATCGGAACAGCACCCCGCTAGTGTCGCGTTTCTGCACCGCGACTCTCACCGCAGCACACGGCCGAGCGCCGCGAACCGCAGCATATGCGCTTGACCGCTATGCAGCGCGTACTCGTCGATCATCTTGACGAGCGCGTGCGCGAGCGGATCGCCATGGCCCAGCCCAGGGCTGTTCAGTTCGGGCAGGGCGGCGATCGCGGCATCCGCCCGCACCACCTCGTCGAGGTACAGGCGCACGTCGTCCTCGACAGTGCCCGCTGATCCGCCCGCGTAGTCGTCTTCGCCATAGGGAAGAATCCGTTCCCCGCCGCCGAGGCCCCAGCTCAGATGGAGGTGCTCCATCTGCCGCATGTGGCGGATGAGACCGAGCACCGACAGCTCGACGGGCGGGATCGACCACTGCGCCAGCTGCTCGGGCGTAAGATCGCGCCACTTGCGCTGAAACTCGTGCCGTTGGAACCTCAGCCACCCGAGCAGATCCGCGCGCAGGCCGGCCGAGGGTCGAGGGTCGTCCCACCGACCGAAGTCAAGCGTCGACAGTGCGCCCTGGGTCATGTCGTCACGATTGCTTCCTCAGTCTCTGCTATCGCGTCCATGACTCGAGTATGTGCGCATCGCATTCATTTCGGCTGTGACCGATGTCAGGTGTTCTAGTACGTCTGAAATGGTGGACCTGGGAGAATCGAACCCCGACATCCTGCTAGCAAAGCAGGGATGTCAGGTCGATCTAGCCGCGGAATTATGCGGGAGCGCTTGGGGCCGGGGCGCAAACGGGGCGCACGAACACCCTCGGGGTACATCCCAGATTCTCAGTACCTCGGCGCCCCCGAGGTGCATCCATTCGAGAATATTAGCTAAATCGCAAAATTACTGATTTACTGATATTCGAGGAGGTGACCCGCAATGCCAACCACGATCGAGGCTGACGCACTGACACACGCCGGCTTCACCGTGCACGCGCGGAGCGCATCCGAGCTCAGCCTGAGTCGCGGCGACGAGCTGACAGTCGCCCACCTCATTCGCCAGAAGACAAGCCCGACTCGGGCGCAAATCGAACGGACGCGAGAACTCCCTGACGGCGAGGTCACGCTGTTCGTTGTGCCACGAGCGAC
>JASGDX010000341.1:0-5698 GCA_047606985.1 Leucobacter sp.
CTGGAGCGTCTCGGGCCCCGGTAGTCTGGCGGCAGGCATCGGAGCAGACCGAGGAGAGCGATCATGACCACTTCCCGGCAGCGCGCGGCGATCGTCACCGGAGCGGCCCGCGGGATCGGGCGCGCGATCGCCCTGGAACTCGCGGGCCGGGGGGAGCGGGTCGCACTCTTCGACCTGGACGCGGCTGGGGCGGCCGAAACGGCGGGCCTGGTGCGCGAGCGCGGCGGAGAGGCCGAGGCCTTCGCGGTCGACGTGAGCGACGAGGCGAGCGTACGCACCGGCGTCGCGGCCGCCGCCGAGCGACTCGGACCGCCGCTGATCCTGGTCAACAACGCGGGCGTGCTGCGCGACGACCTGCTCTTCAAGATGCCGGTCGAGGGCTGGGACACCGTCATGAGCGTGCACCTGCGGGGCGCCTTCCTCATGAGCCGTGAGGCGCAGCGGCACATGGTGGAGGCCGGCTGGGGGCGCATCGTCAATCTCTCGAGCACCTCCGCGCTCGGCAACGCCGGCCAGGCCAACTACTCGGCGGCGAAGGCCGGCCTGCAGGGTTTCACGAAGACGCTCGCGCTCGAATTGGGGCGGTTCGGGATCACGGCCAACGCGGTGGCCCCCGGCTTCACCGAGACCGACATGACCCGCTCAGTCGCCGAGCGGCTCGGGATCGGCTTCGACGAGCTGATCGAGCGCGAGGCGGCGGCGACGGCCGTGCGCCGGATCGGGCAGCCGGAGGACATCGCCAACGCGGTCGCGTTCTTCGTCTCCGAGGCGAGCGGCTTCGTGTCGGGCCAGGTGCTGTACGTCGCAGGCGGGCCGCGGGCGTAGCGCGCCCGTCGGGTTCCTGAGGCGCGGCCTCTCCGAGACGGCTCCCGAAGCGAGAGCCGGTTTTCCGCCGCATCCCGCACGGGGAAGCGGCAGGGGACGACTCCCGCTTCCGTGCGCTCCGCGCGGAGTGCTGGCGAGGGATCAGGCGCGCCGCAACCCCGCGAGGCGCTCGATGGCCGTGCGCAGCGTCGCCTCGTCCTTGACGAAGGTGAAGCGCACCCACGACGAGAGGGCGGCGGCGGTGGGCGATCCCTCGCGGCAGAACGCGGAGACGGGCACGCAGGCCACGCCGACGAGCTCGGGCAGGGCGCGCGCGAACGCGGCGCCGTCGGGCAGGTCGGGCGTGAGGAACGGCGAGGCGTCGGCGCACACGAAGTAGGTGCCGCCCGGGGCCACGACGTCGAAGCCTGCGGCTCGCAGCCCCTCCATCAGCAGCCCGCGCCGCCCGTCCAGCGCCCCGCGCAGCTCGGCGATGTCATCCTCGCCCTCGGAGAGCGCCCGCGCGATCGCGGGCTGGAACGGCGCGCCGCCCGAGTAGGTGAGGAACTGCTTGACGGCCAGCACGGCCTCGATGAGCTCGGCCGGGCCCGAGATCCAGCCGATCTTCCAGCCGGTGAGCGAGAACGTCTTGCCGGCCGACGAGATCGTGAGCGTGCGCTCGGCCATGCCGGGCAGGGTCGACGGCGGCGTGTGGGCGCGGTCGCCGTAGGTGAGGTGTTCGTAGACCTCGTCGGTGACGACGATCGCGTCGACGCGCTGCGCAGCAGCAGCCACCGCCTCCAGCTCGGTGGTCGTGAGCACGGTCCCGGTGGGGTTGTGCGGCGTATTGATCAGGATCAGCCGCGTGCGCGGGCCGACGATCGCGTCGAGTGCGGCGACGTCGAGGCGGAACCCGTCGGCCTTCGGCACGAGCGGCACTGCGACGTGCGTCGCGCCGGCCATGGCGATCGCGGCGGCGTAGGAGTCGTAGAACGGCTCGAGCGTCACCACCTCGTCCCCCGGGCCGGTGAGCGCGAGCAGCGCGGCGGTGAGGGCCTCGGTCGCGCCCGCGGTGACGAGGATCTCCCGGTCGGGATCGAGCTCGATCCCGTAGCGGCTGCGCTGGTGGCCGGCGATCGCGACGCGCAACTCGCGGATCCCGAGTCCGGGCGGGTACTGGTTCGCACCGCCGCGGATCGCATCGACCGCGGCCTCGCGGATCCACTCCGGCCCGTCGGCGTCGGGGAAGCCCTGCCCGAGGTTCGCGGCGTCGAAGCGCTGCGCGAGCGCCGTCATCTCGGCGAAGATCGTGGGACGGGTCGAGCCGTCGGGGGCGATGAGGCCGGTCGCCTCGGCCGCAGCGCGCCATCGGAGAGTCATGCCCTCAGTGTAGGGGTCGCCCGGTGCGGTCGCCGCGCGAGCGCTGACGGCCCTGCAACGCGGCGTAATCCGGCGGGGAGCGAGTCCATCGCGGTGCTATCTTGGCCGGGATTCCCGCGCGTTCCA
Organism: Leucobacter sp.; assembly: GCA_047606985.1. GTDB lineage: Bacteria > Actinomycetota > Actinomycetes > Actinomycetales > Microbacteriaceae > Leucobacter. Next base: position 2,311 of record JASGDX010000341.1, read on the forward strand.
CCTGCCGCGTCGGGACCGTCGAGCGCCCGCCCAGGGCCCGGCGCCGAACGATCTGGAGGACCCGATGACCTCAGCCGCGCCCGCCGGGACCGGTCCCGTCTTCGCCGCCGAGGCGGCCGACGCCCCAGCGGCCTCGGGCCTCGACGAGATCGAGGTGATCAGGTGAGCGCGCTTCCCGAAACCCTCGTGTCGCGCGAGCGGGTGCGCGAGGCGGGCCGCGCGCTCGCCGCCGAGTCGGCGCGGTTCGCCGGCTACGGCTGGATGCGCGGCACCGGCGGCAACCTCTCCGTGGTGCTCGAGCGGGATCCGCTGCTGCTCGCGGTGACGGCCTCGGGTCTCGACAAATCGGAGCTCACCGAGCGCGACGTGGTGCTCGTGGGGGAGGACGGCGGCCCCGCGGACCCGGCCGATCCGCGCCCGCCGTCGGCCGAGGCGGGCCTGCACGCCCACATCGCGGCGCGCACGGGCGCCGAGGCCGTGTTCCACGTGCACGCCATCGACGCCGTGATCGCCGGGCGGCGCTGGCCCGACGGCGTGGAGATCCGGGATCTCGAGATGCTCAAGGGCATCGGGCACCCCGCCCACGACACCGTCGTGACGGTGCCCGTGATCGCCAACCACCAGGACATGGCGGTCGAGGCGGCGCGCTTCGACGAGGTCTACCGCTCGGCGACCGGGGAGGTACCCGAGGTGCCGGCGCTCATCGTCGCCGGTCACGGCATGTACGCCTGGGGGAGCAGCGTCTCGGCGGCGCGGCGCCACCTCGAGGTGACGGAGTGGCTGCTGCGCTACCTCGTCGCGACCGCGTAGGGCTCGCATCCGCCGGCCGATTGAGCGGAGCGGCCCGGCCGATTGAGCGGAGCGGCCCGGCCGATTGAGCGGAGCGCAGCGGAGTCGAAATCAAGGTCCTTCGGGGCGGGTGTCGACTGCGCTCGTTCCTCGCTCCGCTCGAGTGACGGTTCCGCTCAGACGGCGGTTCCGCTCGACCGGTGTTCCCGCTCAGACGGCGGGCCCTATGCCGGTCGGTTGACGGGGGAGTCGGGGACCCCCGCCTCGTGCAGCGAGACGGCGTTCTGCGCCTGGATCCGCACGTACTCGATCTCGGTGCGGGCCGAGAAGTAGGCGATGTGCGGGGTCAGTACGACATCTTCGCGCCCCAGGAGCGGGTGATCGGGATCCGGAGGCTCCTGGTCGAGCACGTCGAGCGCGGCCCCGGAGAGGTGCCCGGAGTCGAGAGCCGCGACGAGCGCGTCGTTGTCGACGAGCCCGCCGCGCGAGACGTTCACCAGCACCGAGCCGCGGGGCAGCTCCGCCAGGAACCCGGCGTCGACCATGTGCGCGGTCTCGGCGGTGAGCGGCAGGTGGAGCGACAGCAGGTCGGCCGTGCGGCGCACCTGCTCGAGGCTCGTGCGGGTCACCCCGAGCGCCTCGAGATCGGCCCGCACCTCGGGGGTGTCCGGCAGCATCGGGTCGAAGCCGACGATCGACCCGAACAGCGGGCCGGCGATCCGCGCCAGTTCGCGCCCGATCTTGCCGAGGCCGACGATGCCGAGCGTCGTCTCGCTGAGGCGCGGGGGCGCCGTCTCGGCACGGTCGTTCCAGTGCTCGGGACCGGCCGAGGCCGTGTAGAAGGGCAGCTGGCGCACGCTGCTGAGCAGGATCGCGAGGGTGTGGGTGGCGACCTCCTCGGTGGCGGCGCCGGGAACGTTGGTCACCCAGACGCCGTGCTCGGCCGCCGCGTCGACGTCGACGTAGTCGAATCCCGTCGACATGAGCGAGACGATGCGCAGCTCGGGGAGGGACTCGAGCATCTCCCGGGTCACCGATGCATAGCCGGGGAGGAGCGCCATGGCGCCCTGGGCGCCGGCGACGATAGCGTCGGCGTCGCGGGTGCCGAGGATCCGCACCTCGAACCCGTGCTCCTCGAGCAGGCGGACGCCCACTGCGGGATCGGTGTCCTCGACATCGGTGTAGACCGCGAGGGGACGTGCGCCGCCGCTCACGCCGCCGCCCCGGCTGCCGAGAGGTCGAACGCCGCCTGATCGATGTGGATCAGCTGCAGGCCTCCGTCGCGCACGGCCGCGTCCACGGCGCGCTGCAGCTCGTCCGGCGTGCCTGCGCGTCGGCCGGTGCCGCCGAAGGCGTCGGCGACGGCCGCCCAGTCGGGCTGCAGCAGATCGACGGCCACGGGGGCGATGCCCGCGTCGGCCTCGTTCTGCTTGATCTCGGCGTAGCCTCCGTTGTCGACCACGATCACGGTGACGTCCTCGCCTTGCTCCACGATCGTGATGAACTCGTTCATCGAGAACATCAGCGCGCCGTCGCCGATCACCGCGAAGGAAGGGCGTTCGGGCGACGCGATCCGGGATCCGAGCGCGGCGGGCAGGCCGTAGCCGAGCGTCGCGTACGTCGTCATGTAGGGGGTCGAGTTGGGGGTCGACACCTTGATGAGGTTGAGCAGGCCGCAGTAGGCGATCTGCGACGAGTCGGTCGACACGATCGCGTTCTCCGGCAGGGCGGCCGCGATGGCCTCGGCGAGCGCCGTGTTGGAGGCCGAGAACTCGGCGCACTCGGCGCGCGCGGCGGCGCGCGTCGCCGCGGCGCCGGTGGCGCCGTCGAGAGGGGTGCCCTCGCCGAGTTCCGCGACGAGCGCCGCCAGGGCGGCCCGGGCGTCGCCGACGAGGCCGATCCGCGCCTGCTGGTTCTTGTCGATCTGCGACTCGAGCAGGTCGATGCGGATCACCGCCCCGCGCGCGTCCAAGCGGTCGGCCCAGAGCTCGGCCTCGCCGAGCTTCGAGCCGACGACGAGCAGCACGTCGGCATCGCGGGCGCGGTTCCGCGCGGCCGCGAGCCGTAGGTTCGCCCCGAGCGAGAGGGGGTGGTGCTCGTCGAGCACGCCCTTGCCGTTGCCCGTGGTGACCACCGGCGCACCGAGGCGCTCGGCGATGGCGCGCAGTTCGTCCGTCGCCCCGCGCGAGCCGCCGCCGGCGAGGATCACGGGATCCTTCGCCTCCCCGAGCAGCGCGGCCGCTTCCGCGACCGCGGCCGCATCGGGCAGCCGCACGGGCGAGAACTCGCGGGGGGCGAGCGCCTCCGCCGCGATTCCCGTCTCCTCCTCGAGCAGGTCGAGCGGCACCTCGATGTAGACGGGGCGCGGGCGCGTCGTCGCGAACAGCTCGAACGCATCGTGCACCGCCTCGACGGCCTCCTCGGCGGACTGCGAGTCGCGGCCGATGATCATCCTCTCCCCCGGCCCCGCCCGCGGCGGCGAGTTCGCCGACGTCGGCGCGCTGCACGAGACGAAGGACCAGCTGAGCGCCGCCTCGGCCATCGTCGAGTGGGGCCGCCGCGTGCAGTCCGCCGAGGAGGCCGTCGAGGCGGTGCACGA
>JASGDX010000342.1:0-3392 GCA_047606985.1 Leucobacter sp.
CTCAGAGGTTCCGCCGATAGGTGTGCCGTAGCGAGGATGTGCTCACCGGATTTCTGGCAAGGCCGAGGAGGAGTGTCTTTGCTGGACTGTAAAGTCGACGACGAGAACGCAGCCAGAAATCCGGTGAGTGCACCGCAGTAGGCTCACCTATCGGCGGAACCTCTAAGGCGTGCCGCGCGGGATGCGCACCGCGCGCTCGGGGGTCACGACGCCCGCGACGGGCACGTCGTGCGTCTCCCGCGGCAGTTCGGCGACGAACTCGGCCTCGTGGACGAGCGCGTGCACCGGAGGCCGGTGCGCGAGGCCCGCGAGGAAGCGGTCGAAGTAGCCGCCGCCCCAGCCGAGGCGCGTGCCGCTGCGGTCGACCGCGCACGCCGGGGCGAGCACGAGGTCGAGGCGGGCGAGACGCGCGGGATCGGCCGGCTCTCCGAGCGGCTGCGGGATCCCGAACGGCCCCTCGGAGAAGCCGCCGCCCGCCCGCACCCAGTCCATCGCGCCGCCCGGGCGGGTGACGGGCAGGAGCACCTCGATGCCGCGCTCCGCGGCCCAGGCGAGGAAGGCGGACGTGTCGGGCTCGCCGGGGATCGAGGCGTAGCAGGTGAGGGATCGGGCGCCGTGCGCCTCCACGAGCCCGATCAGCTGCCGCGTGAGGCCGTCGCGGGCTGCGGCGCGATCCCGCTCGCCCATGCCCCGCCTGCGCGCCCGCACCTCCGCGCGGATCCGGCGCTTCAGCGCCTCGGTGCGGTCGGGCTCGTCGTCCATGGCTGCCAGCATAGAGCCGCGTGCCCCGATCGGGGGCTGGGGCGCGGGAGGGTGCGGGGGCGGCGATGAGAATCGCGGCCCGATGAGGGGAAGCGGGATCCGCCGCCCGCGGCCCGGCGCCGACCGACTTTGCCCCGTCAGCGGCGCGGGTTAGGCTGACAGGCATGACTGAGACTCAGCGTGAACGTGGTTCGGTGACGAAGGCCGTCGTGCCGGCTGCGGGTTTGGGGACGCGCTTCCTCCCGGCGACGAAGGCGATGCCGAAGGAGATGCTGCCGATCGTCGACAAGCCGGCGATCCAGTACGTGGTCGAGGAGGCGGCGGCGGCCGGGCTCGACGACGTGCTGATCATCACCGGCCGCAACAAGACCAATATCTCGAACCACTTCGACAGCGTGCCCGAGCTCGAGCACGCGCTCGAGCGCAAGGGCGACGAGGACAAGCTGAGCAAGGTGCACGAGCCCAACGAGCTGGCAGACGTGCACCTGCTGCGGCAGGGGCGGCCTCTCGGCCTCGGCCACGCGGTGGCCTGCGCGCGCAAGCACGTGGGCGACGCTTCGTTCGCGGTACTGCTGGGAGACGACCTCATCGATGCGCGGGATCCGCTGCTCGAGCGCATGATCGCCGAGCACGATGCGCGGCAGGCGACCGTCATCGCGCTCATGGAGGTGCCGGTCGAGTCGATCCACCTCTACGGCTGCGCAGCTGTCGAGGCCACCGACGATCCCGACGTGGTGCGCGTCACCGGCCTGGTCGAGAAGCCCGCCGCAGCCGAGGCCCCCTCCAACCTAGCCGTGATCGGCCGCTACCTGCTGCGCCCTGAGATCTTCGACATCCTCGACGGGCTGTCCCCCGGACGGGGCGGGGAGATCCAGCTCACCGACGCCCTCAACCACCTCGCAGAGGGCAAGGGTGAGGGGCCGGTGTACGGCGTCGTGTTCCGCGGCCGCCGCTACGACACGGGCGACCGGGCCGACTGGATCAAGGCCAACGTGCTGCTCGGCGTCGATCACCATGAGCTCGGCGAGGAGATCTCCGCCTGGATCCTCGACTTCGCCGATCGCCTCCGCGCCAGTCGCGAAGGCGCCTCCGACGGCTCAGACGGCTGACCCGTGCCCCCGTTCGGGCGCCCTCTCGAGGAGCCGCCGCTGCTGGTCTCCGAGGGGGTGGCGCTGCGCATCGTGCGCCAGCGCGACGCCGAGCCGCTGCGCCGGCTGCTGCAGGCCAACCGCGGCTGGCTGCGGCGCTGGGAGGCCACGCACCCGTCGGGACTCGGCGCTGAGCCTGGCACGACGTCGATGCGTCCGACGGTGCGCCTGCTCCGCAAGCAGATGCGCATGGGCAGCGGCCTGCCCTTCGTGGTGCTCTACGACGACGAGATCGTCGGCCAGCTCAGCATCTCCGAGCTGAGCGGCGGGGCGCTGCAGTCGGCGCAGATCGGCTACTGGGTCTCCGAGCACGTCGCAGGCCGCGGCATCGCGCCCCGCGCGGTGGCGATGGCTATCGACTACCTGTTCGGCGGGCTCCACCTGCACCGCGTGGAGATCTGCATCCGGCCCGAGAACACGGCGTCGCTGCGCGTGGTCGAGAAGCTGCGGCTGCGCTACGAGGGCCGTCGCGAGGCGTACATCCACATCGACGGGGCCTGGCGCGACCACGACTGCTTCGCGGTGACACTCGAGGAGGCGCCGAGGGGGCTGCTGGTGCGGCTGGACTAGGCTCGGGTGCTCGGGTGCTCGGGTGCTCGGGTGCTCGGGTGCTCGGGTGCTCGGGTGCTCGCCGTTATCGCGGCGCTCACCGTTATTACGGCTCGAACCGGCCTCATTCATCCGTAATAACGGTGAGCGCCGTAGTTGCGGCGCCGAAGCGACGCGGGATCGCGGCGCGCCGAACTGTGCTCCGCGCGCCGACCCCGTACAGTGATCCCCATGACAGGCGGCGTATTGGGCGGAGGCGTGATCTTCGTGGTCGCCGCGCTGCTGTGGGCGGCGGTGCTGGTGCCGGCATGGGTGCGGCGCCGCGAGTTCCATGCGGCCGAGCGCAACGCGGCCCGGCTGCAGCGCACGCTGCGAATGCTCGCCGAGACAGCGGAGGTGCCGCAGGAGATGCAGATCGAGGCGACCGCGCGCGAGGCGCTCGCGCAGGAGAAGCTGCTGCGCACGGCCCGGAAGCGGCAGGAGGCCGAGCGCGAGGCGGAGCTCGCCGAGGCGCGGGCGGTGCAGGTGCGGGCCGAGATCCGGGCGCAGCAGATGCGTCGCAAGCAGGCCGCCGTGCAGCGCGCGGCCCGGCTGCGGCGCCCCGTGGTGCGGCGCATGCGCGCGTTCGCGGCGCTCGGCGCGCTACTCGGGCTGCTCGGCGCCCTTGTGGGAGCGGGCGTGGCGGTGGCCGGCAGCGGCATCTCGATCCTGGTGGTGAGCGGGCTGGTGTTCCTCGCGTCGTTCGGAGGACTCGTGCTGATGGCGCCCGGTCGGGTGCGCCTCGAGCCGATCCCGGCGGAGCAGGTGGCTCCGGCCGGGCCGGCGCCCGAGCACGTCGCCGAACCGGTCGCCACCGGTGAGACCGAGGAGGCCGCCTCCGCGCACGAGGCCGCGCAGCGGGCCGCGGCGGCCCGGATCGAGCGGGCGCGCGCC
>JASGDX010000343.1:0-3643 GCA_047606985.1 Leucobacter sp.
GATCGCGAGCGCGCGCCTCGCGGCGGCAGCGGCGTCGGGCACCCGGACGCCGAGCCCGACGAGACGGGCGCCGGGGGTGCGGCCCTGCTCGTTCAGGATCACGCGCGCCTCGCCGGCCTGCCACAGGCGCACGGCCTTGCTGCGGTGGCGCCCGCCGAACGCGAACCCGAGCCCCTGCAGGGTGCGCTCGACGGCCGAGAGATCCTCGCCGGCGATCTCGACGAAGTCGATCGCCCGCGGCCGCTGGGGCGGGTCGAGCTGCAGGTCGCTCCAGCCGTTGCGCGCCGCGGTGCGGTCGTAGAGCCAGCGCAGCGAGCGCACGGCGTGCGCCGCGGTGCGCTTCGCGTCGGTCTGGCGGAAGGTGTCGTTGAACACCTCGAGCGAGAGCGGGCCGCGGTAGCCGGCGAGCACGACGTGCGAGAGGAAGCGCACGAGGTCGAAGTCGCCCTCGCCGGGGAACAGGCGGTGGTGGCGGCTCCAGGAGAGCACGTCCATGTCCATGGCAGGCGCGTCGGCGAGCTGCAGGAAGTACAGCTTGTCGGGGTCGATGTCCTCGATGCCGGCGGGGTCGTGGCCGCGGGAGAGGATGTGGAAGCTGTCGAGGCACACGCCCAGGTTGGGCCGGTCGGCCCGCTCGACGATCCGCCACGCGTCCCGGTAGTCGTTCACGTAGCGGCCCCAGGCGAGCGCCTCGTAGGCGATGGCGATGCCGTACTCGGCGGCGAGGTCGGCGAGTGCGCCGAGCTGCGCGGCGGCGACCTCGGGCGAGGGATCCGTCGCCGTGGCGACGTTGCTGCAGAGCAGCATCATCCTCGCGCCGAGGCGGCGCATCACCTCGAACTTCGCCCTGGCCCGCCGCAGGTTGTCGGCGAGGGTCTCGTCGTCGACGCCCTCGAAGTCGCGGAAGGGCTGGAACAGCTCGATCGCGAGGCCGAGGCGGTCGCACAGGGCGCGGATCTCCTCGGGCGACTCGAAGGCGGCGGTGAGGTCGGAGTCCATGATCTCGACGCCGTCGAAGCCGGCGGCGGCGCAGGCGTGCAGCTTCTCGACGAGGCCGCCGGAGAGGCAGACGGTGGCGATGGAGGTGCGCATGGTCACAATGTACCAACCGGTTAATTATTTGTCACCGGGGTCGCGGATCGGCTTGACTCGGCCGGGGTCGTACTCCATTATGAACTCACCGGATAGTTCATTACCGGTGTGCGACGAGCGGACGAGGAGGCCCGATGCCCAGCAGCGATGCCCGTCTCGCCGGTCTCGTCGGCGCCGGCGTCGCGTCCTCGCTCACACCCTACGCTCACATGGCCGAGGGCCGGGCCCAGGGGATCGACTACGTCTTCACCCACATCGACCTCACCGACCTCCGCCTCGGCGTCGAGCGCCTGCCCGAGATCCTCGACTGGGCCGAGCGGCTCGGCTTCGACGGGCTGAACGTCACGCACCCCTGCAAGCAGGCGGTGATCGATCACCTCGACCGCCTCGACCCCCTCGCCGAGGCGATCGGCGCGGTCAACACGGTGCTCTTCACCCCCGAGGGCCGCGTCGGCCGCAACACCGACACCACGGGATTCGAGGCCGCCTTCCGCACCGGGATGGCCGGGGCCGCCATCGAGCGCGTGGTGCTCCTGGGAGCGGGCGGTGCGGGATCGGCGGTCGCCGACGCCGTGCTGCGGCTCGGAGCGCGCCGCCTCGACATCGTCGACCTCGATGAGGGCCGCGCCGCGCTGCTCGCCGAACGACTCTCCGCACGCCACGGCGCCGCTGAGGCCGCCGCGGCCGGGACGCCCGGGGCGGCCTCAGCCGCCCCGGGAGACGGCATCGCGGTCGGAGGCGCCGCCGTCGGGGAACTGCCCCGCCTGCTCGCCGCCGCCGACGGCGTCGTGCACTGCACGCCGCGCGGCATGCGCGACCACCCGGGCGCCCCCTTCGATCCCGCGCTGCTGCGGCCCGACCTGTGGGTCGCCGACATCGTCTACCGCCCCATCGACACCGAGCTGCTGCGCGAGGCGCGATCCCGCGGCTGCCGGGTGCTCGACGGGGGCGGCATGGCGGTCTTCCAGGCGGTCGAGGCCTTCCGGCTCATCACCGGCCGCGAGGCCGATCCCGAACGCATGACCCAGCACTTCCGCCGCCTGCTCGATGAAGAGCGGGCGCCCCACCACTAAGGAGAACACCACCGATGTCAACGAAGACGCCAGCGGATCCGTCAGCGGGCCCGTCAGCAGAATCGACCGGCAAGACGCCGGTCAAGGCCGCGCTCGCCAGCTTCATGGGCAGCGCCGTCGAGTACTACGACTTCTTCATCTTCGGCACCGCCTCTGCGCTCATCTTCCCGAAGATCTTCTTCCCCAGCGGCGACGACGCGGCCCTCGTGATGTCGCTCGCGACCTTCGGCTTCGCGTACATCGCGCGTCCCATCGGCGCGGTGATCCTCGGCCACCTCGGCGACCGCATCGGACGCCAGAAGATCCTCATGTTCACCCTCGTGCTCATGGGCATCTCGACCTTCATCATCGGCTGCCTGCCGACCTTCGGCCAGATCGGCTGGCTCGCGCCTGTGCTGCTCGTGCTCTGCCGCCTCATGCAGGGCCTCTCGGCCGCGGGCGAGCAGGCGGGCGCGTCGTCGATGACGCTCGAGCACGCGCCCGACCACCGGCGATCCTTCTTCACCTCGTGGACGCTCTCGGGCACCCAGGGCGGGCAGATCCTCGCCGCGATGATCTTCCTCCCGGTGACCCTGCTCGCCGACGACAACCCCTTCAAGTACGAGTGGGCCTGGCGCATCCCGTTCTGGCTGAGCGCCGTGGTGGTCGTCGTCACCTTCTACATCCGGCGCACGCTGCACGAGCCGCCGGCCTTCGAGGAGGCCAAGGCGCATGGCGAGATCGCCAAGGTGCCGCTCTTCGACCTCATGCGCGATCACTGGCGCGACGTGCTGCGCGTGATCCTCTGCGCCTTCGTCGCGGCGATCTCGACCGTGTTCGGCAACCTCGCCCTCGCCTACGGCAAGGAGGTGGGGCTCGCCGAGAGCCTGACGCTGTGGCTGGTCGTCGTCGCGAACGTCTTCGCGCTCGGCACGCAGCCGCTCTTCGCGATGCTCGCCGACAAGATCGGCCGCAAGCCGGTCTTCATCTACGGCGCGCTGTCCTCGGCCGTCTTCATGCCGTTCTACATGCTGTCGATGTCTGGCGGAAACGTCTTCCTCACCTTCGCGCTCGCCGTGCTCACCTTCTCGTGCGGCTACGCGGCGGCCAACGCCGTCTGGCCGTCGTTCTACGGCGAGATGTTCTCGGCGAAGGTGCGCTTCTCCGGCCTCGCGATCGGCACGCAGATCGGCTTCCTGATGGCCGGATTCGCCCCCTCGATCGTGGCCGCGCTCGGCGGCGTGCAGGAGGGCGGCTGGGTGGTCATCTCGGTGTTCACCGGAGTGATCGCGCTCATCGCCGCCGTTTCCGCGCTGACCGCGCGCGAGACGAAGGACGTGCCGACCGACACGCTCGGCATCAAGATCCCGATCGTGAGGTAGCCCGCTCGACGGGCGGCGCGGGGAGTCGCGCGGCAGGGGGGAGGGGGGTCGGGATCGCGCGATCCCGAACCCCCTGCGCATTCCGGCCGCTGCGGGATCCCGCGCGGCCCCGTTCCC
>JASGDX010000344.1:0-6602 GCA_047606985.1 Leucobacter sp.
ACCGGCTGGGCAACGACGGGGCCGAGGTGGGGGAGTACCTCGGCGGCGCCACCTGCCTCGGCGACGTTGCGATACCCCTCGCGGGAGAGCACGTCGCCGAGGCAGGTGGCGCCGCCGAGGTACTCCCCCACCTCGGCCCCGTCGTTGCCCAGCCGGTTGAGCTCGGTGGGCCCCGTGAACGCGTCGGCGGTGCGCAGCGGGATCCCGCACTGGGTGCTCACGATGCCCGACATCGTCCAGCCGCCGCCCTCGTACTGCTGCAGGCGCGGGATCGTGTCCCACCCCTCGGTGGCCTCCTGCACGGGGGCGAGCATGTTGCGACCGAACAGCTCGGCGTCGCCCATGGCATCCTCGATGGACTCGAGGTAGATCACCACGAGGTTGCGGCGATCCTCGGTCCCGTCGTTGCCGCCGCCGCGCGGGGCGACGTAGTAGTCGGCCACGCCCTCGCCGGTCGTGGTCTCGCGCACCACCGCCTCCACGTACTCGCGCGCGCCGATCGTGGAGCCCAGCACGGCTCCGCCGCCGAGCGGCACGAGCACGGCGAGCACGAGCGCGATCCCGCGCAGCATCCCCGTGCGCCAGCCCCGCAGCGCGCCGCGCCGGCGCAGCTGCCGGCGCGCGCACTCGGCGACCACGGCGATCGCGAGCACCGCGGCGATCGGGATCACGAGGCCCGTCACCACGGCCACGCTCGCCAGGGTCCCGCCGCCGGTGCCCTCGCCGCCGCCCGGCAGGTTGCTGAGCAGCTGGTCCACCGTGATGGTGCCGAAGGTGCGGCGCACCCAGATCCCGGTGCCCGCGAGTACCGCGCCGATCCCGAGCAGCACCCAGAAGCCGACGATCAGCGCGGCCCACAGCGCACGGCGGGGCCGGCCGGGACTACTCCCCATCGTTCTCGGTCTCCGCCTCCGGCGGCGATGCGGCGGCGACCCCGTCGGCCACCAGCTGGTGGATCGCGGCGTAGTCGGGCGCCTCGGGGTCGACGGCCGGCGGCACCAGCTCGACGTTCACCGGCGCGTACCCGCGCGCCTTGGCGGCGAGGTCGACGAAGCGGCCCACCATGGAGTCGGGGATATCCGTCTCGAGCAGGTAGGTGCCCGCCTCCACGATGTCGTTGAAGCGCGGCATCACATTGGCGGGGTTGACCTGGGCGAGGATCGCGGCCTGCAGCTCGCGCTGCCTCGCCATGCGGTCGTAGTCGCCGCCGGTCGAGCCGTAGCGCGACCGGGCGTACCACTGCGCGGTGAAGCCGTCCATCCGCTGCTCGCCCGGCTCGATCCAGCCCTCGACGCCGACCAGCTCGCCGGTCGCCTCGTCGATCTGGCCGCCGATCGGCAGCCGCTCCTTCACATCGATCTCGACGCCGCCCAGGGCGTCGATCAGCGAGGAGAACCCGTCCATGTTGATGAGCACGTAGAACTGCACCTCGAGCCCGGTCGCGCCCTCGACGGCGTCCTTCGTCGCCTCGATGCCGGGGGAGGATCCCTCCGAGGCCGCGGAGGAGTAGATGCCGTCGTAGGACGGCGATCCCGACTCCTCGACCTCGGTGACGAGGGAGTTGAGGTTGCCGGTGGTGAAGCAGTAGTACCCGCCGCCGTCGACGACCTCGTAGTTGTTCACCTCGTCGCAGTACCCCTCGGGGAACACGGGAGCCATCGGGGAGTCCTCGGGGAACGGCATGTCCTTGAGCTCGCGCGGGAGGCCGATGATCACGGACTGCCCGGTCTCGGCGTCGACGCTGACGAGGGAGATGCTGTCGGGGCGCAGGCCCTCGCGGTCGGCGCCGGAGTCGGCGCCGAGCAGCAGGATGTTGTACCTGCCGTCGACGGGCTCGACCGCGGGCGCGCTGCGGAAGATGTCGCCCAGGCCGCCGCGCACCGCGGCGAGCGAGCTGGCCGCCCACGCCGCGCCGGCCACCGGCAGCAGGGTGAGCACCACCGAGAGCATCGCCACCGGCACCCGCCAGTTCGGCGACACCCGCACCAGCCGGGTCAGCACCAGCGTGTTGAGACCGAGCACCAGCCACAGCACCGCGTAGGCGACGATGAGCCAGATCAGCACGAGCGACACGATCCCGTTGGTCAGGATCGACAGCGTCGTCGAGCGCGCCATCACCGCCCCGACCGCCAGGAGCGCGACTCCCACGATCAGGCCGACGGTCGCGGCCAGCCCGGCTCTGCCGAGGCGGCGGTTCCCCGCGAGCAGCTGGGCGCTGCCGGGCAGCAGGAAGCCGATCACCACCAGCCAGCGGGCGCGCTTCGTCATCAGCGGCTCGGAACCCGCGTCCGGGTTGCGGAGCGGCCGCTCGAGGTCGAGGGTCATGCGGTGTAACCGCCCGGATTGGCCGACTGCCAGGCCCACGCGTCGCGGCACGCCTCGGCCAGGCCGCGGGTGGTGCGCCAGCCGAGGCGGGCGTTGGCGCGCGAGGGATCCGCGACGGTCGAGGCGACGTCGCCCGAGCGCGCGGGGACCACCTCGTACGGCACCGAGCGGCCGGAGGCCTCCTCGAAGGCGCGCACCACCTCGAGCACGCTCGAGCCCGTGCCCGACCCGAGGTTGTAGGTCTCGACTCCCGGCTCGATGCGCTCGAGCGCTGCGACGTGCCCCTCGGCGAGATCCATGACGTGGATGTAGTCGCGCACACCGGTGCCGTCGGGAGTGGGGTACGCATCGCCGAAGACGCTGAGACGCTCGCGCCTGCCGACGGCGACCTGGGCGATGAAGGGCATGAGATTGTTCGGGATCCCGCTCGGGTCCTCGCCGATGCGGCCCGAGGAGTGGGCGCCGACCGGGTTGAAGTAGCGCAGCAGCACCGCGCCGAGCCCGGGCCAGGCGGTCTGCGCGTCGCGGATGATCTGCTCGTTCATGAACTTCGACCAGCCGTAGGGATTGGTGAGCCCCACGCCGGCGCGGTGCGCCTCGTCGATCGGCACGTACTCCGGGTCGCCGTAGACGGTCGCCGAGGAGCTGAACACGAGCTTCTCGACGCCGCGCTCGCGCATGAGATCGAGCAGCGCCAGCGTCGAGTCGAGGTTGACCCGGTAGTAGCGGGTGGGCTCGGCGACCGACTCGCCGACGGCCTTCAGCCCGGCGAAGTGGATGGCGGCGTCGAACTCCGCGCCCTCGAGCGCGGCGGCCGCCGCATCCCGGTCCGAGAGATCGGCCTCGATGACGGGGATCGACGCCCCCGTGAGCTCCTCGACGCGGCGCACCGATTCGATGCTGCTGTTCGAGAAGTCGTCGAGCACCAGGACGTCGTGGCCGCGCTCGATGAGTACCAGTGCGGTGTGCGAACCGATGTACCCGGCCCCACCTGTCAGCAATACGCGCATGAAGAGCAGTGTACTTGCCGCAGCCGAGCGGGCCCCGCGAAGATCACGTTTTCATCACGGCTACACCTGATGCCGTTCTCACGGATCGATCCCTCAGGCTTCAGTACGCCAATCCCCATACAATGAGATCTTGCAGACGAATGCCGCGCGCACCGGCCGACCGCGAGGGGGAAGAGAGATTGGCAACGCTCACCCTCATCGCCGAGCCCTTTCCCGACTGGGAGGCGCCCTTCCACGCCGTCGCCGCGCGTGATCTGACGCGGGCGATCGCCGCCACCGCGCCGCGCAGCTGCAGCGCCCGCTTCCTCCTCGCGCGCGGCACCCCGGCGCCCGAGTTCGACTCCCCGCTGATCCGCATCGAGCACCTCCCCATGCGTTCCGGCATGCTGCCGCTCGTGTGGCAGAGCGGCACCACGGCCCGGCCGCTCGACGGCGAGTTCGTGCACGCGCTCACGCCGATGCTGCCGCTGCGCTCCCGCGGCGAGGACGACGGCACCCAGACCTCGGTCACGATCCCGCACTGCCTGGCGTGGGAAGCGCCGGCCCTGCTCGGCGGATCGCAGGCGCGCCTGTTCCGCGCCTTCACCCGCCGCGCGGTCAAGCTCGCCGACGTCATCCTCACGCCCACTCACGCCGCCGCGCGCACCCTGCAGCAGCACTACGGGGCCGACCTGCCGGTGCAGGTGATCCAGCTCGCCCCTCCGGCGGAGTTCCTCCCCGGATCCGACGCCGCCGAGCGCCGCGCCGCGCTGGGGCTCCCCGAGCACTACGCGGTCACCACCGCCACGAGCGGCGAGCACGGCCGTCTCGAGTGGCTGTTCGACGCGCTGCGCGCCGATCCCTCGCTCCCCCCGCTCGTGGTGCTCGAGGGCTTCGATCCCCGCGTCTCGCCGCGCGATCGCACCCCGGAGGACGAGCCGGCCACCGTCGTCCCCGACGACCTGCGCGGGCGGGCGATCGCCGTGCACCCGCGCGAGCTCGCCGACATCGGCGCAGCGCTCTCGGGCGCGGCGCTGCTGCTGCAACCGGAGAGCTTCGCCGGCACGGGCTACGCGGTGCTCGGCGCGCTGTGCGCCACGGTGCCCGTGCTGCACGCCGGCCATCCGGCTACGGACGAGCTGGTGCTCGACGCCGGCGTGTCGGCCGTAGACGCCGGCTCATTCGCCGCGGAGTACAGCCGGCTCTTCCGCGACCCCGAGGCCCGCGCGCAGCTCTCCGTGCTCGCGACGGACCGCAGCCGGGGCTTCACCTGGCGCGGCGCGGCCTGGCAGCTGTGGGAGACGCACGCCAACCTCTGAGCGCGCTCGTACCTCGCGATGCCGCCTCATGGATCCGCGCGCGCGATGCCGCCGTTCGCCCCGGCGTACCCCCAGGCCAGCGCAGCGGCTGCGAGCGCCGCGGCTCCCGTCATCGCCGCGGTGCCGGCCCAGCCGCCCGCCGCGAATGCGACGCCGCCCAGCCAGCCCAGCAGACTCGATCCGGCGTAGTAGCCGAGGTTGTAGAGCGGCGGCGCCGTGCTGCGCCCCTCGGCACTCGCGCGGCGCTCGATGAGCCCGTTCGCGATCGAGTGCGCGGCGAAGAAGCCGCCCGTGAACAGCACGAGGCCCCCGACGATCAGCGGCAGCACGGGCGCCAGGGTGAGCGCGAGTCCGGCGAGCATCACGCCGATGCACCCGAGCAGCACCCCCGTCGGCGGGATCGCCTTCGCCAGGCGCCACACCCACCTCGACGAGGCCGAGCCGGCCAGGTAGGCGAGGAAGATCCACGAGACCTGCGCGAGCGTCAGCCCGAAGGGATCGTGCTGCAGCCGGAACGCGAGATAGTTGTACGCCGCGACGAACCCGCCCATGAGCAGGAACGCCTGCGCCACGAGCACCACGACCCCTGGCGTGCGCAGGTTGGCGAGCAGGGCGCGCGGCACCGGCGCCCCGCGACGGGCGGGCATCGCGGCGGGCGGGATCCGCAGCATGAACACGAGCGTCGAGATCGAGGCGAGCACCGCGACCGCGGCCATCCCCCAGCGCCAGTCGAGCAGCTCGCCGACCTCGGCGGCGACGATGCGGCCGGCAAGCCCGCCGATCGTGGTGCCGGAGATGTAGGTGCCCACCGCGGAGCCCAGCACCAGCGGGCGCACGGTCTCGGCGATCGCCGTCACCGCGATGGCGGGCAGGCCGGCGAGCGCGACCCCCTCGAGCAGCCTGAGAGCGATGAACAGGCCGAAGCCGGGGGCGAGCGGGGCGAGGATCCCGAGCACCATCGCCGCGCCCATCGCCGCCCGCATCGCCGCCACTCTCCCGAAGCGGTCGGAGGCGCGGGCCCAGGGCAGCACGCCGATCGCGACGCCGATCGTCGCGGCCCCGACCGCCCACGACGATGCGCCCGCGGCGATGCCGAACTCCGCCGCGATGTCGGGCAGCAGGCCCTGAGGCGAGTACATCTGCGCGAACGCCGCGAGGCCGGCGCAGAAGAGGGCGACCAGCGCCCTGCGATAGACGGGGCTTCCTGCGGCCGCCCGCGGATCGCCCGAGTCCATCTAGCGGTCCGAGGCGATGCGGGCCTGCAGCGCCGCGTTCTTCTCGTCGACCAGCCCGGTCAGCTCGCGCGCGTAGGCGTCGAGCCGGGCCGCGAGGCCGACGTCGCTCGCGCCGAGGATGCGGGCGGCGAGCAGACCGGCGTTCTTCGCGCCGCCGATCGACACCGTGGCGACGGGAATGCCGCCGGGCATCTGCACGATCGAGAGCAGCGAGTCGAGGCCGTCGAGGCGCGCCAGCGGCACCGGCACGCCGACCACCGGGAGCGTGGTCATCGCCGCGACCATGCCGGGGAGGTGCGCCGCCCCGCCTGCGCCCGCGATGATCACGCGCAATCCGCGACCGGCGGCCTCCCGCGCGTAGGACACCATCTTGTCGGGGGTGCGATGGGCGCTGACCACCTCGACCTCGTGCGGGATCCCGAACTCGCGCAGCACCTGCACCGCGTCGCTCATCACCGAGAAGTCGCTGTCGCTGCCCATGATCACGCCGACGAGGGGCGTCGCGGTCTCTGCCATGCCTCGATCCTACTGCGCGGCCGCGCGGCCGGTGCCGGGTCCATCGTGCCCGCCGCAAACCTCGCCCCAAACCATTTGTCAGTTTCAGGGATATCACCCCAGGCGGAGCCCCTGAAACTGACAAATGGGTGGCGACAGGGGCAGGGGCAGGGGCAGGGGCAGGGGCAGGGGCAGGGGCAGGGGCAGGGGCAGGCGCAGGATCAGCCGAACGCGGCGGC
>JASGDX010000345.1:0-12376 GCA_047606985.1 Leucobacter sp.
GCGCGCGGCAGGCAGCGCGCGGGCAGACGGCGCGCGGGTCGCCCCGTTATCCGCGGAGTCTGCTCGCCCGGTAGAGGAACGCCGCCATGGCCTCGCGGCTCACGGTGTCCTTGGGCAGATAGGCCTTGCCGCTCGGCGTGCTGTTGCCGGTGGACAGGCCGGTGGTTCGCATCCAGGCGATCTCCTTGGCGAACTTGTGGTTCTGGGGCACGTCGACGAAGGGCGCCGTGCTGGGGGCGGCGCCGTTCTCGGGGCCCTGGAGGCGGTACAGGAACGCGGCCATGGCCTCGCGGGAGACGCCGGCCTTGGGGTTGTAGACGCGCTTGCCGTTCTTCATGCTGCCGGTGGACAGGCCCGAGTCGTACATCCACTCGATCTGCCGGTAGAACTTGTGGTTCTTCGGCACGTCGGCGAAGTGCTGGCCCGTGGGCCGGTAGCTGCCCGGAGCCTTCTGGCGGTACAGGAACGCGGCCATGGCCTCGCGGGTGACGTCTGCCTTGGGCTGGTAGGCGAGCCCGCGCGAGGTCTTGATGCCGGTGGTGGCGCCGGAGTCGTACATCCACTGGATCTCGCTGTAAAACTTGTGGTTGCGGGGCACGTCGATGAACGTGGTGGGGATGGCCTTCTTCGCGGAGGTGCGGGAGGCGCTGGTGTAACCGCTCTTGGAGCCGGTCACGGTGACGGTGATGCTCCGGCCGACGTCCTCGGCGGTGAGCACGTAGGTCGACTTCGTCGCGCCCGCGACGGCCTTCCCGTCGCGGTTCCACTGGTACGCGAGAGAGACCGGGGCCGGTCCCCACGTCCCCGGCTTCGCGGTCAGCGTCGACCCGGGCTTCAGCGCGCCCGAGATGGTCGGCGTCGCCGGCGAGAGTCGCTGGCCGAACGTGAGGCGGTACTCCTTGCCGACGACGGCATCGTGGTAGTTCGGGGACACCCTGATGAAGAACTGGCCCGCCGGGAATGGCAGGGACAGCTGCTGCAGCTTCTGCCCGTTGGCGTGGGAGCTGTTCAGGTCGAAGTCGTGGATTTGGTTGCCGTTCGCGTCGAGCAGCTGCACCTCGTAGGCATCGCCTGAGACGCTGGAGGGGAAGGTGAAGTTCAGCGTTCCGCTGCCGCTGCGACTCGAGTTGAGCACGAAGAAGTCCTCGTCCCAGCGGTCGCCGGAGGTGCCGAGGATGGTCTTGCCGAAGGCGAGGGGGTCCGCCGTGGCGCGGTCGTCGTTGAATTCGGTCTCGACGTAGCCCGCCGTGTGGTCGACGCGAAGGGAGTACTGCTTGCCGACCACGGCGTCGTGGTAGTTGGCGGAGATCCTGATGTAGGCCGTGCCGGCCGGCACGAAGGTCGCGGTGCCCGCGATGCGGCTGCCGCCCGCGTCTGCGCCGTTGAGGTCGAAGTAGTAGTAGCGGGATCCCTTGGAGTCGAGCACCTCGAGGCCGTAGGCGTCGCCCGAGACGCTCGTCGGGAACGTGAAGTTGATCTTGATCCGCCCGTCCTGCGAGGGAGTGATGCGGTAGAAGTCCTCCTCCCAGCGATCCTTCATCGTGCCGCGCATCGTGTCCCCGATGGGGAGCGAGTTCGCCTTCGCGCGATCGTCGTTGGGCTCCGCCTCGTTGCGCGTCGTCGCGCCGGTGATGAGGGCGTCGTAGGCTGGTGATGCCGATTCGAGCGCGGGCTCATCGGAAGCGGGCCGTGCAGGATCCGGATCCTCCGCCGTCCCGGCCTCGTTGGTCGAAGCCGCTTCGTCCGGGGCGTTCTCGCCGCTCGCGTCGCCCTGCGCGGTGGTTCCGTCTCCGGCGGCACCCTCTTCGGCGCTGCCGGTCGGGGCGCCGTCGGCCTCGTCGCCTTCGGAGCCGGATCCTGAGGTCTCGGGGCCGGTCTCGGCGGTGCCGCCCTCCTGCTGCACGGTCTGGGGAGTGCTGGAGCCGTCCTCCGCGAAGGCGGCTGCGCCGGTGGTGAGCGATACTCCGGAGACCAGGAGCGCGATGCTCGCCGCGATGGCGGGCACCCTCAGGCGGAACGGAGGACGAGGGGATGAGAGAGACATGCAGACTCCATGTGGTTCGAAAGGGCGCAGCCGTTGCGCACACCAGCGGCCAGCCTAGCCAGATGAGAGGCGCAGCAGTGCCCTTGCAGAGATTTCCGGAGCCGATCCGGAAAAATCGAACATCCGGAATCGTGCAGGCACGGCGATCCGCTGGTCAGTTTCAGGGGTTCGACCCCGGCCGATACCCCTGAAACTGACCAGCGGATCGAGGGCGGGAGGCGAGCGGGATCACCCGCCCACGCGGTCGAGCATCCACGTGGAGAGGTCGGCGAACACGTCGTCGCGGTTGATCTCGTTGAGGGTCTCGTGCCGCGCGCCCGGGTAGATCTTCACCGTCACGTCGCGCACGCCGCGCTTGCGGTAGGCCTCGGCGAGCAGTCGCAGCCCGTCGCCGCGGCAGAGCGGGTCCTCGCCGCCGGAGACGATGAGGATCGGCATATCCGAGGCGAGGCCGTGAGCCGGCTTGCCGAGGAGCCGCAGCGTGTCGGGCACGCCCAGCAGCTTCGCGGTGTCGGCGTCGAAGCACAGAGGGTCGGCCGCGAAGGCCCGCGCGGTCTCGGGATCGCGGCTGAGCCACTCGAAGCCGCTCGCGTCGGGGCCGGCCCAGCGCGCGTTGAGCTTGCCGCTCTCGAGGTGCTTGAAGGTGCGGAACGCGGTTCCCGACAGCACCAGAGCATCCCACGCGCGGGGGTGCTCGTTCAGGATGCGCTGGGCCATGAGCGAGCCCCACGAGTGGGCGAACATGACGAGGGGCAGATCCCGATGCCGCTCGCGGATGATGCCCGTGAGCTGCAGCACCGCCGCCTCCGCGGCCTGCAGGCCCCCGGGTCCGAGGCGTCCCAGCTTCGACAGGTCGCCGTCGTGCTGCCTGCGCCCGGTCTCGCCGTGGCCGCGGTGGTCGTCGGCGTAGACCGTGAAGCCCGCGCCGACGAGGTACTGCGCGAAGGCGTCGTAGCGCTTGGCGTGCTCGCCGATGCCGTGGGAGATCTGCACGACGCCCACCGGGTCGGCCGCGGTCCACTCGTAGACGAGAATCTCCACCCCGTGGACGTCGACGTAGCTGAACTCGGAATAGGCCGGTGTCTCGCTGCTCATGCCCCCATTCTGGTGCTCGGGGCTGGGCGCCGCTAGAGCGCGGCTGCGGGATCGCGCCCGGGATCCCGCAGCCGCCCGGGATCAGGCGCGGCGGTAGGCGACCTCGCCGTCGACGAGCGTGAGCGCCGCCGTGGTGCCGAGCAGTTGCTCGGGGGCGTCGGAGAGGGCGTTCGCCGTCCACACGGTGACGTTGGCGCGGTAGCCGGTGGCGATGCGGCCGACCTGATGGTCGCGCTTCGTCGCGTAGGCGGTGCCGAGGGTGAGCGCCTCGAGGGCGTCGGCCGGGGTGAAGACGCGCTGCGGCTGGTACGGCTCGCGGCCGAGCTCGAGCGCCGACTTCGCGGTCAGCGCGATGAACAGGTTGTCGGGCACCTCGTGGGGCGCGGTGGGCGCGTCGGTGCCGAGCGCGAGCGGCACGCCCGACTCGCGGAACTTGTGCCAGGGGAAGCCGGTGAGCGCCCGCTCGTCGCCGAGCACGGCCTGCCAGTTGTCGAGCACGGCGGGATCGCAGTGCACCGGCTGCATCGAAGCGGTGACGCCGAGCGCGGCCATGCGCGCGATCGTGTCGTCGGCCACCGACTCCAGGTGCTCGACGCGGGGCCTGCGGTCGGCTCGGGATCCGTTGACCCGGATGCACTCCTGCACCATGTCGAGCGCGATGGTGCTCGCCTCGTCGCCGATCGCGTGCAGCGCCAGCTGCAGGCCGGCCGCGTCGGCGGCGACGGCCACGGGCAGTGCGAACTCGCGCTCCCAGATGGGGCCGGGCATCGCGCCGTTGGCGTAGGGCGAGCGCATGGCCGCGGTGCACGCGTCGATCACGCCGTCGAGGATGAACTTCACGCCCACGATGCGCAGCCACTCGTCGCCGTACTGCGCCGACACCTCGTCGCGGATGCGCGCCACCTCGGCCACCTCGGCGAGGTCGGTCTCGAGGTCGCCCGAAGCGGTGAGGATCCAGTGCGCGTTGACGGGGAAGGGGAGGCGCCCGTCGCGATCGAGGATGCGGCGGTACGCCGCGAGGTCGGGGTGCCCGAACGACATCTCGGAGGCGCCGGTGACGCCGGTCTCGAGGTAGGCCTCGAAGGCCGCGGCGAGCCAGCGATCGCGATCCTCGTCGGTGGAGACTCTGTCGAGGTAACCCCAGCCGTACTGCATGGCCGCGGTCTCGAGCAGGAAGCCGGTCGCGTCGCCGTTCTCGTCGCGCTCGATCTCGCCGCCGACGGGATCCGGGGTGTCGCGGGTGATGCCCATGGCCTCGAGCGCGGCGGTGTTGACCCACATGGTGTGCAGGTCGTTGGCGTCGAGGAACACCGGCACGTCGGACACCGCGGCGTCGAGCATCGCGGCGGTGGGGCGCTGGCCCGCGTCGAAGATGTCGAAGCGCCAGCTGACGCCGGTGATGCGGGGCGCGTCGGGGTTGGCGGCGCGGGCCGCTGCGACGCGCTCCTGCACCTCGGCGACCGTGTTCGCGTCGCGCAGCTGCACCTTCGACAGCGCCTCGCCGAGCATGAGCATGTGCGCGTGGCCTTCCCACGCCGAGGGCGTGACGAGGGCGCCGTCCAGGTCGATCTCCTCGACGGCGGTCGCGGCGTCGGATCCCGCGCCGACGGCGAGGCGCACGGCGTCGAGGCCGCCCGCGGCGAGGATGCGGCCGTCGCGCACGGCGAAGCTCTCGCGGGGGGCGACGGAGGCGTCGCCGGTGAAGACCGTGGCGTTGCGGTAGATGGTGGTGCTCGACGACATGGGGCGCTCGCTTTCCTGATGCGACGAGAGACGGACTCGTTCGCCTTCGATGGTAGACCCGCCCGGGCCTCGGCGCGCCGGTGCGGGACGGGGCTTCCGCCATTCGTGCGGGGAAGGGGGTCGGGATCGGCGATATCCGCGGCGGATCCCGGTTCTCGCGCCGCCTCGCATGAGACCTCCCGTGCTCGCCTAGACTGTGCCCGTGCAGAGGCGTCGAGATACCGGCCCCGACCGGGGCCGTTCGCCGCTCGCCTGGGCCGCGACGGCGGTCGTCGTGGCGCTCGCAGCGGGTGCGGTGGTCGCGGCGGTCGACTGGCGGCCGCGCGGCGACGCGACGGGATCGGCTGGTGCGGCCCGATCTGCGGGTGCATCGGGATCGGCTGGTGCGTCGGGACCGGCGAGCGAGGAGAGTGCTGAGATGAGGATCGTGGAGATCGAGGTGCGCGACTTCGAGGTCGCGGGGCCGGCCGAGGGTCGGGATCCCGGCAGCCCGAATCGTGTCGGCTCCGCTGCGGTGCCCGTGCGCTCGTACGCCCCGGCCGGCGAGCCGTGGGCGACGCTCGTGTGGGCGCACGGGGGCTCGTTCGTGCGCGGCACCCTCGACTGGCCCGAGGCCGACTGGGTGTCGCGGCGCTTCGCCGATGCCGGGATGCTGGTGTACTCGGTCGACTACGCGCTCGCGAGCGATGAGGTGAAGGCTCCGGCGCCGGCCGACGACCTGGCCGCGGTGGTGCGCTGGGCGGTCGCCGGGACCGACGGACCGGTGGTGGTGGGCGGCGCGAGCGCCGGCGCGCACCTCGCCGTGCTCGCGGCGCTGACGCAGGCGGAGCTCGCCGCGACCGGTGCGGGAACGACCGCTGGTGCGGGAATAGCCGGTGCGGGTTCCGCGGGCGACGCGGGAGCTGCCGGTGGCGCGGGAGCTGCCGGTGGCGCGGGAGCTGCGGGTGGCGCGGGAGCTGCCGGCAGTCCAGGGCACGCTGGATCCGTCGTGCGCCCGGCCGACGCGCTGATCCTCGAGTATCCGACCCTGCACCGGGTGCAGCGGCCCGATCCCGCGATCGCCGCCGCTACCTCGGCGCTGGCCGAGCAGCGCCGCTTCGACACCGCCCGCATCGCGGAGATGTACGACTTCTATCTGGGCGGCTCCGCTGGGGCCGCCGCCGGAGCGGTCGTGGCGGGGGAGTTGCCGCCCGAGCGGCTCGCCGCGCTGCCCCCGACCGTGATCGTGAACGCCGACGCCGACGATCTGCGCGCCTCGGGCGAGGAATTCGCCGAGCAGCTGCGCGCCGCCGGGGTGCCCGTGACGGAGAGCGTGCAGGCGGGCACGGTGCACGGCTACCTCAACCGTCCCGAGGAGTCGGATCGATCCCGAGCCGACGCCCGCGAGACGATCGACCGCTTCGTCCGGGAGCTGCGCGCGATCATCGTCCCTGCCGGTTGAGCGGAGCCCGCGGGATCGTGCGGATTCTGCGGGGTCGTGCGGATCCCGCGGCTCGCCCCGAGTTTCCCTGCGCAGGAGATTCGCGTTCCCGAGGGAGATCTCGCGCGGAAACGTCCTCGGGAACGTAAATCTCCTGCGATGTGCAGATCTCCCGCACTGCGCAATCCCCTCCCGCACTGCACAACCCCCCGCGCTGCGCAACCTCCCGCACTGCACAACCCCCCGCGCTGCGCGAACCCTTGCACCGTGCGATCGCCCGCCTCGCGCGAACGGGTCGGCGAACCCGCGCGGTTCACTCGCCGGGGTGCAGCTCCCGGTAGGCGCCGCGATGGAAGATCAGCGGGGCGCGCTCGGGATCGGTGGAGATGCCGAACACGCGCACGAGGAAGACGAGGTGATCCCCGGCCTCGATCTCCTGCTCGATCTCGCCCGCGACCCAGCCGGTGACCCCGTCGAGCACGGGTGCGCCGACGACCTCAGAGGGACTCCACGGCACCCCCCGCCACTTGTCGGTGCCCGAGCGCGCGAACTGGGCGCTGAGCTGCTGCTGGTCGGCGCTGAGGAAGTTGATGACGACGCGACCGTGCTCCCGCACCGCGGCGAGGCTCTGGGAGGTGCGCGCGATCGAGAAGGAGACGAGCGGCGGGTCGAGGGACACGCTGTAGAACGACTGGCAGGTGAAGCCGACGGGGCCGACGGGGCCCAGCGTGGTGATGACGGTGACGCCCGAGGCGAATGCGCCCACCGCTTCGCGGTACTCCCG
This sequence comes from Leucobacter sp., assembly GCA_047606985.1. GTDB lineage: Bacteria > Actinomycetota > Actinomycetes > Actinomycetales > Microbacteriaceae > Leucobacter. Next base: position 7,087 of record JASGDX010000345.1, read on the forward strand.
CTGGTCGAAACCGGCGGATCCGGGTCCGGTGCCCGATCCGGTGCCGTCGATGCTCACTCGGCCGCACCCGGCCGGCCGGCGGTGCCGGGCAGCAGCGGCCCCTGGCTCGCGATCCACTCGTCGAGCACCTCGTCGCGGCGGTCGAACCGCGGGGTCGCGAACGCGAGGCCCCGGGTGGGCACGCTGGCTCCCAGCTCGACGAGCAGCGGGCGCAGGGTGAACTCGACGGCGAGGGCGTGCGCGTCGGAGGCGGTGGTGAAGACGGGGATCGCGGTGACGCCGTCGAGCCCGCCCGGCGGGTACCGGTCGAGGAACGCCTTGAGCAGGCCGGTGTAGCTGGCCTTGTAGGTGGGGGAGGCGATGATCGCGTAGTCGGACGAGGCGACCTGGGCGTTCAGGGGGTCGAGGGTCTCGGAGGTCCAGGTGAACAGTTCGCCGGCGTGGTCGATGACCTCGATGGTGGGCAGGATCTCGGCGCCCGTGAGCACGGCGACCCGCTGCGCGAGTCCCTCGGCGATCTCGCGGGTGCGCGAGCGGGCCTTCGGATTGCCGACGACGACGGAGATGGTGGACATGGCGCTCCCTTCGGACAATCCACTGTATCTCGACGTCCGGCCGCCGCCGTGCCACGATGGAGGGCACCGGGACGCGCGTCGCGGCAGGCGCGACGCCGACGCCTCCGGGGATTGCGGAGGGCGCCATGCGCTACATGCTTCTGCTCCACGGGAGGGTCGCCGAGCTGCACGATCGGCCCGCCGATCGGCTCGAGGAGGTGCTCGGGTTCCTCGTGCGCTTCGAGGACGAGCTCGCGATCAGTTCCGAGCTCGAGTGGACCGAGGTGCTCGACGCCGAGGATCAGGCCGAGGTGGTCGGTCCCGATCGCGAGGTGCGGAAGGGATGGGCGAACGCGGGCGCCGCGCCGCTGATGCGCGCCTGGGTGGTGCGGGTGCGGGATCAGGCCCGCGCCTGGGAGCTCGCGGGCGCGCTCGCCGAGGCGCTCGAGATGCCGGTCGAGGTGCGGGAGTGCCTGCCGGGATCGCAGCGGCCGTAGCTCCTTCGGCGCGAGGAGTGATATCATTCTGAAGAGATCGATATCACTCGTGGAGGTGATGCGCCGTGGCCCAACTGCTCATCCGCAATCTGCCCGACGAGGCGAAGGAGGCTCTGCGCGAGCGGGCGCGCGGGAACGGCCGCTCGATGGAGGCGGAGGCTCGCAGCATCCTCGTCGACGTCGTCTCCCCGCCTCGCGGCGTGGTGGTCGAATACGACGGACCGGTCGATCCCGATGAGCTCTTCGAACGCTTCGGCGTGAGGCTGCTGCCCAAGAATCGCGGAGGTCGGGAGGTCACCTTCGAGGAGACGCTGGCGCTGATCGACGAGTTCGTGTGAGCCGGTACCTGCTCGACACGAATGTGCTGGTCGCGCTCATCGACCCCGACCAGCCGTTCCACGACGCCGCGAGCCGCTGGTTCTACGCCGATCCCGAGCGCGCCTGGCTCACCTGCCCGATCACCGAGAACGGCACGATCCGCATCATCAGCCTGCCCGGCTATCCTCGGAGCCAGCCGGCTCACGCGGTGTTCGAGAGCCTCCGCAGCCTCACCGCGGTCGGCGCGCATGAGTTCGTCCCCGACGACGTCACGCTGCTCGGCGATGCGGTCGACCCGCGCCGGCTGCAGGGATCCGGGCAGGTCACCGACACCTACCTGGCGCTGCTCGCCCGCGCGCACGGCGCGCAGCTGGCCACGCTCGACCGGCGGATCTCGACTGCGGCGGTGCGCATTCCGGTGGAGGTGTTCCAGATCCCGGTGTGATCGCGGAGCCTCCCGGAGCCTCGCATTACCGCTCGGCAGCCGCCCCTAGCCCGTGGGGCGGTGGGGCGGTGGGGCGGTGGGGCAGAATGGGCGCATGGCACTCGATCATCCCGGCACGCTCAGCGGCCGCCTCGTCACCCTCGAGCCGCTCTCGCTCGCGCATCACGACGAGCTGGTCGAGGCGGTGCGCGACGGCGAGCTGTGGCGGCTCTGGTACACCCCGATCCCCGCGCCGGACGGCATGGACGCCGAGATCCGGCGCCGCCTCGCCCTGCAGGACGCCGGAACCATGCTGCCCTTCACCGCGCGCCGCAACGACACCGGCCGCGTGATCGGCATGACGACGTTCATGAACATCGACGCGGCTACTCCCCGCGTCGAGATCGGTTCCACGTGGAACGCCGCCAGCGCGCAGGGCACCGGCACCAACCCGGAGTCGAAGCTGTTGCTGCTCGGGCACGCGTTCGACGTGTGGGACTGCCCCGCCGTCGAGTTCCGCACCGACTTCCACAACCACCAGTCCCGCGCCGCGATCGCACGGCTGGGCGCCAAGCAGGACGGGATCCTGCGCGCCCACCGCCGCGAGCCCGGCTACCTGCGCGACACGGTCGTGTTCTCCATCACGCAGGAGGAGTGGCCCGGCGTGCGTCGGGGCCTCGAGCACCGGGTCGCGAAGCACCTGCCGAACGACTGGGGTTCGCCCCGGCTCGGGTAGGCGGCGCCTGGCGGCCCGTTGTGCGCGCAGCCCATCCGCTGGTCAGTTTCAGGGGTTCGAGCCGATCCCGAACCCCTGAAACTGACCAATGGATCGGTGGATCCGGGTGGATCCGGGTGGATCCGGTGGGGATCCGGGCGGGGTCCCGGGCGAATCCGGGCAGAACCGCCCGGGCTCAGCCCGCCGCCCCGCCGGTCGCGCGCGCGTCCGCTGCGGCATCCGCCGCGACCGGCACGAGCCGCCGCAGCTGGGTCACGTGCCTGGGCTCGAGCTCCTCTACCGACGAGACGCCGAGCAGGGTCATGGTGCGCTCGATCTCGCTGCGCAGGATCGCGATCATGCGGTCGACGCCCGCGCGTCCGCCGGCCATGAGCCCGTAGAGGTAGGCGCGGCCCACGAGCGCGAACTTCGCCCCGAGCGCCGCCGAGGCCACGATGTCGGCTCCGTTCATGATGCCGGTGTCGATCATCACGGTGGCGTCGCGGCCCACCTCGCGCACCACCCGCGGCAGCAGGTGGAACGGCACGGGCGCGCGGTCGAGCTGGCGGCCGCCGTGGTTCGAGAGCACGATGCCGTCGACGCCGCGGTCGATCAGCCTGACCGCGTCGGGCACGTTCTGCACGCCCTTCACGACGAGTTTGCCCGGCCACAGCTCGCGGATCACCTCGAGATCCTCGTAGGAGATCGTGGGATCCATCGCGGCGTTGAGCAGGTCGCCGACGGTGCCGCCGGTCGACGAGAGCGAGGCGAACTCGAGCTTGGGGGTGGTGAGGAAGTCGATCCACCACCAGGGCCGCGGGATCGCGTCGATCACCGTGCTGAGCGAGAGCTGGGGCGGGATCGAGAAGCCGTTGCGCTTGTCGCGCAGGCGGGCGCCGGCGATCGGGGTGTCGACCGTGAACATGAGGGTGTCGAAGCCCGCGGCCGCGGCGCGCTCGACGAGGCCGTACGAGATCTCGCGCTCGCGCATCACGTACAGCTGGAACCAGTTGCGGCCGTCGGGGTTCGCGGCCCGCACGTCCTCGATGGAGGTGGTGCCGAGCGTCGACAGCGTGAACGGGATCCCGGCCGCGCCCGCCGCGCCGGCGCCGGCGGTCTCGCCCTCGGTCTGCATGAGGCGGGTGAAGCCGGTGGGGGCGATGCCGAACGGCATCGCCGAGCGGCCGCCGAGGATCTCGACCGAGGTGTCGACGCGCTCGGCGGGCTTGAGGATGTCGGGGTGGAACTCGATGTCCTCGAAGGCGCGGCGGGCGCGGGTGAGCGACAGTTCGCCCTCGGCGGCGCCGTCGGTGTAGTCGAAGGCCGCCCTCGGGGTGCGCCGCTTCGCGATGCGCCGCAGGTCGTAGACGGTGAGGGCGGCGTCGAGGCGCCGCCGCCTGCCGTCGAGGTCGGGTCTCTTGAACTGCATCAGTTCGAGGAGCTCGGCGGGGTTGGGGATTTGACGCTTGACCATGTTCTGAACCTTACGGGAGGGGCGGGGACCGCGGGAGAGATGTGCTGCACGAGCCTGTCGGTTGAGCTTGTCGGGATCGGGGGTGTTCGGGCTTCGGCCCGCAGATTGAGTCTGTCGATATCGAGGGTCTGCGGGTTTGGTTTCGACTCCGCTGCGCTTCGCTCAACCGGCGTTCCTGACCCCGCTGATTGAGCTTGTCGAAATCAAGGGTGTTCGGGTTTGGTTTCGACTCCGCTCCTGCGTCGCTTCGCTCAACCGGCGTCGGGGTTTCAACCGGCTCGACAAGCTCAACCGGCGAATCGCACCTCCGGCGCAAGCCCTTAACGCAGGAACGCCGCCGCGACACCGGAGTCGACGGGGATGTGGAGACCGGTGGTGCGGCTGAGCTCGGGGCCGGTGAGCACGTGCACCGCGTCGGCGACGTTCTCGGGAACGACCTCGCGCTTGAGGATGGTGCGGTTGGCGTAGAACTGGCCGAGATCCTCCTCCTTCACCCCGTAGGTCGCGGCGCGGTTCGCGCCCCAGCCCGAGGCGAAGATGCCGGATCCGCGCACCACGCCGTCGGGATTGATGCCGTTGACGCGGATCCCGAACTCGCCGAGCTCGACCGCGAGCAGCCGCACCTGGTGCGCCTGATCCGCCTTGGTCGCGGAGTAGGCGATGTTGCTGGGCCCCGCGAAGACACTGTTCTTCGAGGAGATGTAGACGATGTCACCGCCCATGCCCTGCGCGATCATCGCGCGGGCCGCGGCCTGCGAGACGAGGAACGATCCCTTCGCCATCACGTCGTGCTGCAGATCCCAGTCGGCCTCGCTCGTCTCGAGCAGCGGCTTGGAGAGCGAGAGCCCGGCGTTGTTGACCACGAGGTCGATGCCGCCGAAGGCGAGCACGGTCTCGTCGATCGCGGCCTGCACGGCTGCTGCGTCGGCGACGTTCGCGGCGACTCCCACCGCCGTGTCGGTGCCGCCCAGCTCGGCGGCCGCGGCCCGCGCCTTCGAGGCGTCGAGATCGGCGACGACCACGCAGGCGCCCTCGGCGGCGAGGCGCGTGGCGATCGCCTTGCCGATGCCCGACGCCGCCCCGGTGACGAGGGCGATGCGGCCCTGGTGCGTTTTCGGCTTCGGCATGCGCTGCAGCTTCGCCTCCTCGAGCGCCCAGTACTCGATGCGGAACTTCTCCGCGTCATCGATGGGTGCGTAGCTCGAGAGCGCCTCGGCGCCGCGCATCACGTTGATGACGCGGAGAAGTTCCGCATCGAGTACTGGGCGCTCGAGGAGGCGAAGCTGCAGCGCATGCCGAAGCCGAAAA
>JASGDX010000346.1:0-6258 GCA_047606985.1 Leucobacter sp.
CCCCGTCCTCACACCTCGAACCTCACACCTCACACCTCACACCAGAATCCGCTGGTCAGTTTCAGGGGTTCAAGCCGATCCCGAACCCCTGAAACTGACCAGCGGATCGGTGGGAGGCGCGTCGAATGGGGATCCCGAGCCCCGTCGACTACTTCAGCAGCCGGGACAGCACGCGGTCACGTCGAATCGGGCGACGACGCGTCCTCCGATGCGGCGGCGCAGGTCGCTCACCAGCGCGGCCACCTCCGGCAGTTCGGGCATGCCTTCACGTTAGGTCCGAGCCGCACCCGTGGCAAGGGGGATCCGCGGCGCCGCACAACCGCATCGCGGATCGAAGCAGCGTCACGTTGCGCAGGAGATTCACGTTCCCGAGGACGCTCTCGCGCCGGATCTCCCTCGGGAACGCGAATCTCCTGCCCTGCGCGAGGCGTGCCCGAGCCGGCGGCCCGATCGGCCTCAGGGCGCCGACGGGTGCGAGACGGGGAACGGATCGGACAGCCCGGCCCAGAACTCGGGCCCGGCCGCGAACTCCTCGTCCGTGAGCGCCGCCGCGTCGAGCGCCGCGATCAGTCCGTCCCGGTCGAGGTCGATCCCGATCACCGCGATGTCCTGCCCGAAGCCGAGCGCCTCCTCGCCCGCGTCGATGCCCGCTTCGACCTCGTCGTCCACCGCGAGCGGGTGCAGCGAGAACATCCGCCCCACGTGCTCCCACTTCGCGGTGAGGCGGGGCCGCGAGGCCAGCCGGCAGAAGCCGGCCGAGCGCAGCACCGTGCCGTGGCGACCGCTCGAGAAGTCGCCGTCGAGCAGCCGCTCGAGGCGCTCGGGGTGCATCGGGCGCAACTGCTCGTATCTGAGGGCGGTGACCCTGGGATCGGTGATGTGCGGATCGAACTCGTCGTTGAGGATCGCGACCCAGCCAGGGCGCTCCTGCTCGGCGGAGTAGGCCATCGGCTCGACGGCCCGCTCGATGCCGCTGCGGTCGAGCTGCAACCTGGCGCGCGGGCTCAGGTGCGTGACGACCGCCATGATCGCGGAGAGGTTCGGCGTGGAGAGCGGCTCCCAGTTGACCAGCAGCACCGTCGACGCGAACTCGATCTGCTCCACGGCGGTCAGCGCCCGGGCGTAGCCCCGCTCCCCGTGCAGGCCGTAGCGCACGAAGTAGTCGTCGCGGCGCAGGTCGTCGAGCAAGTGCACCGCGTCGACCACGCAGGTGATCCCGATCAGCCTGGCCGTCTCCTGCCCATCGTCGCAGAGCGCGCCGATGAGCCCCGTCATCGAGGTGGCGCTCGGGAACTCGACGACGGCCCGCCCCTCCCGGTGCGCCCAGGGCACGAGTGCGAGCGCCTCGTGGATCGGCGCGGGCGACATGGCGATGCGGGTCGCGGTCAGCAGCATGGATCCCGTCTCGTTCGCGAGGCTCGCGGCGGCGCGGCTCCGCTCGGCGGGGCACGAGCCGACCACCGCGATCACGTCGGTGGGGTGCACGTCGGGTCCTCCGTTCGGGTCGGGCGCCCGGTCGTAGCGCCGTGGTGCGGATCATCCTATATGATAATCATTATCAAGAAGAAGAAGATAGCAGAGAACGGGGAGAATCTGCATGAAGGTGCGCGCATCGCTCAAGTCGCTCAAGAATCAGCCCGGGGCCCAGGTGGTGCGCCGTCGCGGGCGGGTCTACGTCATCAACAAGCAGAACCCGCGGTTCAAGGGCCGCCAGGGGTAGGCGGCGGGGCACCGGGAGCACCGCTCGGGGCGGCCCGCAGATGCCGACGAATCGGCTGATGCGATCAAGGACGCGGGATCTCCCCGATCCCGAGCGACCAGCAGCCCCCGTGGCCCCGCACCCGGCCCACCCGGCACCCGGCCCGGACATCGGGATCGGCCAACGGCTGCGCAGTACCAGCGCGGCGGCGACGGCCGGGGCGACGGCCGGAATGCGCGGCGGATCCCTGAACCCAGGGTCCTCGCCGGCTCACCGGAGGCGCGTCAGGCGACCTCGTAGCCGCGGCTCACGAGATGGGCCCGCACGCGCTCGATGTCCTCCTCCGAGGGCAGTCCGTCGAGCACCTTCATCATGAGGACCTGCGCCTCGACAGAGGACACCTCGATATCGGGCTCCCCCGCTGCGGCGAGCGCGCGGGCCACCTCGTGCACCTCGCGATCCGTGAGCCGCCGGCGGAACAGCGCCAGCAGCGGCACCCGATCCTTCGGCGGCACGCCTTGGGGGTACCCGATCTGCAGCCAGCCGAGCGCCTGAGCGAGCAGGCTCGTGCCGCGCGACACGGCGTCGATGGGCGAGGTCTCCGCGGATCCCTCGCCCTCGGCGAGGCGGCGCACGCCGTCGCTCACCGGCAGGCCAGCCTGCAGCAGGCGGTCGGCCACGGCCCGCATCTCCTCCGAGTCGGGGGCGGCGTCGCTGACGTTCGCGATCGCCTCGCGAATGTGCCGCAGCCGCACCGGATCGGGGCTGGCGTGCTCGATCTCGGCGAGCACCGCCTCGAAGTCCTCCTCCTCCAGCGAGCGGCGCAGCAGCGCGAGCAGCGGGGTGTAGTCCTTGGGCGGCACGCCCTCCGGGTAGCCGGCGCGCAGCCACCGCAGCACCTGCGCGATGATGCCGTCGCTCATCACAGCCCTCCGAACAGCTGGACGCCGAAGTAGTGGTCGAGGCTGTGGCGCGTGATCCAGAGCACGGCCGTGAGCACCACGGCGATCACGACGGCGAACAGCACCCAGCCGAGCGCGGTGAGCGCGGGCTTGCGATCACCGGAGGCCTCGCCCCCGATCTCGCCGGTTCCAGCCGACTGCAGCCGCATGCCGAGAGCGAACAGGGCCGGCAGACCCGCGCCGAGCACAATCCCCACGACCAGCACGCGCACAGCGGAGAGAGCCATCTCCGCGAGGTTGATATCCATCTTCAGAAGTTCCCTGTCTCTGATCGGTTCAATGATCGCATCGGCCACCGCCGTCGTGGAAGGCCGCTCAGACCTTCGCGGCCTCGGTGGGAGCGGCGGCGCCGCTCTCGTCCCACTCGGCGTTGACGTTGTTGTGGTCGACCTTCTGGCGGCGGCTGCGCAGGTACATCAGCCCGGAGGCGACGACCAGCAGCACGAACACGGTGATCGCGCCGCCCAGGCCGCCGATACCGGCGGCGATGAAGTAGCACAGCGCGCCGACGATGCCGGCCAGCGGCATTGTGATGAGCCAGGCGGTCGCCATGCGGCCGGCGATCCCCCATCGCACCTGCGCACCGGGACGGCCGACGCCCGAGCCGAGGATCGAGCCGGTGGCGACGTGCGTGGTCGAGAGCGCCATGCCCATCGAGCTCGAGGTGAGGATGATGGCCGCGGACGACGCCTCGGCCGCGACGCCCTGGGGCGACTCGATCTCGACGAGCCCCTTGCCGAGGGTGCGGATGATGCGCCAGCCGCCGAGGTAGGTGCCGAGGGCGATGGCGCCGCCGCAGGTGACGATGATCCAGAGGGGCAGGCCGTGCTCGAGGATCGAGTCGCCTGTGAGGGTGCCGTGCGCGATGAGGGCGAGGGCGATGACGCCCATCGTCTTCTGCGCGTCCCCCGTGCCGTGCGCGAGCGAGACGAGCGAGGCGGTGCCGATCTGACCCCAGCGGAAGCCGGTGTCGCGGTGCCTCTCGTGCACGCCCTTCGTGATGGCGTAGATGAGCCAGGTGCCGATCGCGGCGACGACGCAGGCGATGACCGGCGAGAGGAACGCCGGGATCACGATCTTGCCGAGGATCCCGGCCCAGTTGACCGTGGCCGAGCCCGCGAGGCCGGCGCCGATCAGCCCGCCGAACAGGGCGTGCGACGAGCTCGAGGGGAGGCCGAGCAGCCAGGTCAGCAGGTTCCAGAGGATGCCGCCGACGAGACCGGAGAAGATGATGATCATCGCGGTCTCGCCCGACAGCCCCGGCACCAGGTCGCCCTCGGACGTCTGGATCGTGAGCACATCCTTGGTGATGGTCGCGGCGACCTCTACCGAGAGGAACGCGCCGACGAGGTTGAGGATCGCCGAGAGCGTCACGGCGGTCTTGGGTCTGAGGGCGCCGGTCGCGATGGACGTCGCCATGGCGTTGCCGGTGTCGTGGAAGCCGTTGGTGAAATCGAAGGCCAGCGCCGTCACGACCACCAGGATCAGGATGATGAGCTCTGCAGTCACGGAAGCAGTCTCACACCGCGAAGGCCCGTAGATCGGCGGGTTTCTGCGAAATTCAGCGGGACTTCACCGAATGTTCATCTGGCCCGCCCCGCACCCCGCCGAGTCCCCATCCTTTTGCCGACTCCCCACCGAAATAGCGCTATGTGGGGGGGGAGTCGGCAACAACTTGGGGACTCGGCGAGGAAGAGTGCGGGGCGGGGACGGACCGGGGCGGAGATTCCGTCGACAGCCGCCGCCCGCCGCTGAGGCACAATAGCGGCATGGGTATCGCGGCGGGACGACAGCACTCGAACGATGACACCGCCCTGCCGCAGCGCGGCCCCGATCCCGCAGCGCGCACGCTGGTGCTCGCCGACCGCATCCTGACCCCCGAGGGCGATGCGACCGCGATGCTGCTCGAGGGCGAGCGGATCGTCGCGACCGGGCGGGCGGAGGAGCTCGAGCGGATCCGCCCCGAGGACGCACGGCCGCTCAGGCGCGTCGACTACCGCGGCGGCGCGATCATGCCCGGGATCAACGACGCCCACGTGCACCTCACCATGATGGTGCTCATGGCGCAGGGCGTCGACCTCTCCCCGGAGACCACCCCCGACGAGGCGGCGCTGCGCGAGAAGCTGTGGGCGGCGGCGAGCGCCGCGGGCCCGGGTGCCTGGGTGCGCGGATCGCGCTACGACCACATGCGCTCGACCGGCGGCGCGATCCTGCATCGCGACGTGCTCGATCGCTGGTTCCCGGAGCACCCGGTCGTGATCGGCCACGTCGGCGCGCACTGGGGAGTCGCGAACTCGCGCGCCCTCGCGGCCGCCGGCGTCGACGAGCGCACGCCCGATCCGTTCGGCGGCTCCTACGGCCGCGAGACGGACGGCCGGCTCACCGGCTCCCTCTCCGAGCAGGCGTACTTCGATTTCGCCTACCCCTCGCTCACCGAGCGGCCCGGGGTGTGCGCCCGCTTCGGCGACTCGGCGGTCGACCTTCTCGAGCGCTCGGCCGAGCGGCTGCTCGCCGCGGGCATCACCTCGATCGGCGACGCGATGGTGGGGCTCGAGGAGTGGGAGCTGCTCTCGGCCGCGCGGGAGGCCGGCCGCCTCCCGGTGCGGGTGAACGCGCTGATCACCTTCCCGAACATCGCCGAGCTGCGCCGCCGCGGCATCTCCTCGGGCCACGGCGACGATTGGCTGCGCGTCGGCGGCGTCAAGATGTTCACCGACGGCGCGGTGGCGGGTCGCAGCTGCGCGGTGGCGGAGCCGTTCGAGGGCGGCGGCGGCGACCGCGGGGTGCTGACCACCGACGTCGAGCGGCTCACCGCCCTGGTCGTCGCCTGCCGCGAGGCCGGCCTCGCCCCGGCGATCCACGCGAACGGCGAGCGGGCCATCGAGATGGCCCTCGCCGCGATCGAGGCCGCCGGCCCCGGCCGCGGCGACTACCCCGACCGGCTCGAGCACTGCTCGATCGTGACGGACGCGCTGCTGCGGCGCATCCGAGCGCTCGGCATCGCGGCGGTGCCGTTCGCCGGCTACCCGTACTACCACGGCGAGAACCTGCTGCGCTGGTACGGAGCGGACCGCCTCGAGCGGATGTTCGCGCACCGGTCGATGCTGGATCTCGGGATCGCGGTCGCCGGATCCTCCGACTACCCATGCGGCCCGCTGAACCCGTTCGACGGCCTGCAGAGCCTCGTCACCCGCACCAGTGCCGAGGGCAGCCCGGCCGGGCTCTCGCAGCGGATCTCGGTCGAGGAGGCCATCGCCCTGTACACGGCCGGATCGGCCGAGGTCGAGCGGCAGTCGCATCGCAAGGGCCGTCTGGCTCCCGGGCAGCTCGCCGACTTCGTCGTGATCGACCGGGATCCGCGCGCGGTCGACCCCTTCGAACTCTCGCGGCTCGCGGTGCAGGCGGCCTGGGTCAGCGGGGAACCGCGCTGGGAGCGGACCTCCGCGGGGGAGTGAGATCGCGCGGACGGGCCGTCGATCGCCGCCCCCGTCACCCGGATCCTCAGCCGGCGGGCGGCGCACCTCCGGCGTCCATAGCACCACCGCCCGGGCCTCCCGGGCCGCCCGACCCTCCCGGACCTCCCGCTCCGCCCGGACC
>JASGDX010000347.1:0-4899 GCA_047606985.1 Leucobacter sp.
ACCCGCGCGCCGCCCTCGGAGATGAGGTTGCCTCCGACGGTGAAGAGCACGATCATCACGATCGGCGCGAGCACCGCGAGCGGCTGCGTGGCGAGGCCGGTGCGGTTCTCGCTCACCATCAGACCCCAGTCCGGGGTGGGCGGCTGGATGCCGTAGCCGATGAAGCTGATCGAGGCGAGGATGCCGACCGCCCACATCAGCCGCACGCCGAGCTCGACGAGCAGCGGCGAGGTCACGTTCGGCAGAATCTCGCGCACGATCATCTTGAAGCCGGGTGTGCCGACCGACTTCGCCCACTGCACGAACTCCCTGCGGCAGATGGGCTGCGCCGCGCCGCGTATGACGCGAGCGACGCCGGGCACCAGTGAGAGCACCACCAGGGTGACGAGCAGCGCCGGGCTCGGGCCGAGCATCGAGACGAACATCAGCGCCATGAGCAGGCCCGGGAAGGCGAGCAGCACGTCCATCAGACGCATCAGCACGATCTCGGTCCAGCCGCCGTAGTACGCGGCGGCCAGGCCGACCGCCGCGCCGAGCACGACGCTCAGCACCGCGCTCAGCGGGGCCATCCAGGCGAGGTAGAGGCCGCCGTAGAGCACGCGCGAGAGCACGTCGCGGCCGATCCGGTCCGAGCCGAGCAGCAGGCCGTCGCCCGGAGGCGCGTACGGCGTGCTCACGGCCTCGGTCGGCGGGAAGGGCGCGATGAGCCCGCCGAGGAAGGCGAACAGCGCGGTGAAGATCACCAGGCCGATGCCCCAGCGCACCTGGTTCGAGGCGAAGAAGCGGGCGAGCACGCGCGACTTCGGGCGAGCGGTGTGCTCCGCGGGCGAACCGGCGGCCGGCACTTCGTTCTGCAGCGTCATGAGCCTATTCCTTCCGTCCCGACGAGCCGGCGTCCGAGAGCGCGTCGGCGATGAAGTTGAAGACGAAGTACGCGGTGGCGATGATCAGCACGACCGCTTGGATCATCGGCAGGTCGCGGTTGTTGACCGCCTCGATCAGCGTCAGGCCGATCCCGGGATAGGAGAAGAGGTACTCGACCACCACGGTGCCGCCGATCAGGAACGCCGCGACCAGCGATGCGGCCGGGATGATGGGCGCGAGCGCGTTGGGCAGCGCGTGCCGGTACAGGATGCGCCTCGTGCTCAGGCCCTTCAGCAGCGCCGTCTGGATGTACTCGCTGTTCATCACGTCGATGAACGAGACTCGCACGAGGCGGGCGAGGTACGCGACGCCGCCGACCACCAGGGTCGTCACCGGCAGCACGAGCTCGAGCGGATGCCACCAGGGCATGTGATCGGGCGGGATCAGCGCCACCGGTGGGAGGATGTGGAGCACCGTGGTGCCGAAGAGGGCGATGAGCACGGTGCCGAGCACGAACTCGGGCACCGCGTTGACCACCATCGAACTGCCCATGAACAGCTTGTCGAAGACGCGATCCCTGCGCTGCGCCGCGATGACGCCGACGACGAGCGAGATCGGCAGCATGATGATGAGCGCCATCACGCCGAGGGTGAGCGAGTTGCGCAGGCGGATCGACAGGGTGTCGGCGATGGGCGCTCCGCTGATCAGCGAGTCCCCCCAGTCGCCGCGCAGGATGCCGCCGAGCCAGTTCAGGTACTGCTGCCAGGCCGGCAGGTCGAGTCCCAGGCTCTCGCGCACCGTCGCGAGCCGCTCGGGGGTGGCGTTGACTCCGAGGATCACCCTGGCCACGTCGCCCGGCATCGTCTGCGTGGCGATGAAGATGAGGATCGAGACGAAGAGCAGGGTGAGCACGCCCTGCAGCGCTTTGCCCCCCCATCTCAGCCAGGAGCGTTTGCGGGAGCGGCGGGATGCGCCTCCGCTGTTGATGGTGAGCGCGATCGTATCGACCATGCGCTGTCTCCTTCCGCCTTCGGACGTGGCGATCGGCCATCTCGCCGTCTGCGCGACCCACGCCGTCGCGGGGGCTCACCGACCGAACGGGATCTTTCGTGCATCCATCGTGCGCCGCGCCGCGCCCTCGCACAATACCGCCAGGCGATCTCTTCCCATCCGGTCAAGCAACGTGCTCGGGTGTACAACCAGCGCGGGGCGACCGGCGACAGACTGGAAAGCGAGAAGGGCGCCCGGGCGCCCGCGGACGAACGAGGGGGCGGCGATGCGAACGGTCTCGCGACCGGCGATTCCGGTGCACGATCTCACCCCGCGGGCCGGCACCGTCGGCGGCGCCCTGCTGCTGGTCGAGCAGATCGACGACGACCTCGCGTTCCGCTCGCCGCACCGGCACGCCTTCACGCAGCTGGTGCTGATCGAGGCCGGCTCGGGCGTGCACCGCATCGACTTCACCGACGTTCCCATTCGCGCCGGCGAGGTGCACCTGCTCGCGCCCGGCCAGGTGCACGAGTGGCGCGCCGATCCCGGCCTCAGCTGCATCGCGCTCATGTTCTCGGAGGACGTGCTCGACCCGATCGGCCTGCTGCCCGAGCGCCTGCGCGAGCTGCTGCTGCTCGGCGCCGTGCCCATCTCCCCCTCGGCCGAGGGGGTCGGGCGGCTGCGCCGCCTGCTCGAGTCGATCCGCGAGGCCTCCTCGCTCGCGGGCGCCAGGCACCTGCTCGCCGCGCTGCTGCACGACTGCGTCGAGGCGCTGCCCGCCGAGAGCGAGGTCTCGCCGCAGTCCTCGCTGACCCAGTGTTTCATGCGCGACGTGCTGCGCTCGCCCGACGCCCGCCTGACCGTCTCGAGCTGCGCCGCCAGGCTCGGCGTCACCACCGGCTACCTGGCCGAGCAGGTGGTCGCCGACACCGGCTCGACCCCCGGCCGCATCCTGCGCACCGCGGTGGCCCGCGAGGCCCAGCGCCTGCTCAGCGGCACCGACATGAGCGCGGCGCAGATCTCGCACCGGCTCGGCTTCAACGAGGCCTCGTACTTCTCGCGCTTCTTCCGCCGCGAGGTCGGCTGCACCCCGACCGAGTACCGCGAGCTCAGCGCTCGCGGCGACGGGCACGGCGGTAGCGCCTCCGATGCCGCTCGCACCTCCGGACGCGGGCGCGTCGAACTGCTCGAGGGCCGGGGGGCCCGGCTCGCCGATGGCTAGGGCCGCGAAGAGCGGCCCCGGCCTGATCCTGCTGCTCGGCCTGCTCGAGGCCTTCGGCCCGCTCTCGATGGATCTCTACATGCCGTCGCTGCCGCAGCTCGCGGCCTCGCTCGGCACGAGCGACGTGCTCGCGCAGACGACCATGTCGGTCTGCATGCTCGGCCTCGGCCTCGGCCAGCTGATCGCGGGCCCGCTGAGCGACCGCTACGGGCGCCGCGGGCCGCTGCTGATCGGCGTGATCGCCTTCACCGTCTTCTCGATCGCCTGCGCCGGCTCGCCCAGCGTCGAGTGGCTGCTGCTGTTCCGCGCGCTGCAGGGCCTCGGCGGCGCCGCGGGCATGGTCGTCACGCTCGCCATCGCCCGCGATCTGTTCTCGGGCGTCGAGCTCTCGCGCATGCTCTCGTGGCTCGCGCTCGTCGGCGCCGCGGCGCCGATCGTGGCGCCCGTGCTCGGCGGGCAGCTCGCCCGCTTCATGGACTGGCGCGGCATCTTCCTGGTGCTCAGCGGGCTCGGTGCGATGCTGCTCGTGGCGGCGCTGATCTGGCTGCCCGAGTCGCACCCGCGCGAGCGCCGCACCGCCGGAGGCGGCAGGATGCTGCTGCGCGACGCGAAGGTGCTGCTCGGCCCCGGCGTCTTCCGCTGGGTGCTCGTCATCTCGTCGATCTCGGGCGTCGCCTTCTTCTCATACCTCTCGATGTCGAGCTTCGTGCTGCAGAACGGCTTCGGCATCTCACCGCAGGTCTTCGGCATCATGTTCGCGCTCGGATCCGTGTGCAACGTCTTCGGCTCGCAGACCAACCGCGTGCTGGTGGGGCGCTTCAGCCCGCTCGCGCTCTACCGGATCGGGCTCGTCATCGCCTTCGCCGGCGGAGCCCTCGCGGCGGCGAGCGCGCTCTTCGCCTGGGGCATGTGGCCCTTCGTCGCCGGCCTCGGCGTCTATCTCGCCTCGACCGGTTTCACCCTGCCCAACCAGAACGCGCTCGCGCTCGACCACCACGGCGATCGCGCGGGATCCGCGGCGGCGCTGCTCGGCATGTCGTCGCTCACCATCGGGCCCGTGATCAGCCCCGTCGTGTCGCTCGGAGGCGTGACCACCCACACCCTCGGCCTCACCGTGGCAGGCGCCGGGGCGATCGTGCTGCTCATCGGCACGCTCGCGTTTCGCCGCAGCGCGCGAGAAGCTTGACCCTCAGGGTACGAAGTCGCCGCCGCGCTGGCCGGAGGCGGCCGCTCGTCCTATCGTCGTGGGCAGGCGGGGCGCCTGCGCCCGGCTCGACCCCGTAACGGACGAGACAGGGAGAAGACGATGAGCTCGAAGCACGAGCGGCTGTTCGTCAAGGACATGCCGAACTGCATGGCGGAGATGGTGAAGGAGGGCGAGGATGTGCTCGAGTATCCCCTGCCCAACCTGGGCGAAGGGCTCTGGCTGATGAACAGCGACCTGGTGCCCGAGAGCCAGGTCAACATGACGCACATCTGGATCCACCCCTCGGAGGAGCCGCAGCTGTGGGTGAACCCGCATCAGCACGACTACGACGAGATCCTGATCTGGACGGGCGGCGACCCCGGCAACCCGAAGGATCTCGGCGCCGAGATCTACATGGAGATCGAGGGCGAGCGGCAGATCATCACGACCTCGGGCGCGGTCTACATCCCCGCCGGCACGGTGCACTGCCCGCTGGGCTTCAACCGCATCGACCGCCCGTTCCGCTTCAGCGCACTCTCGCTCGCACCGAACTACCGAGCGAAGGACACCGCCTGACGCGCCTGCTGGCCCGGGCAGACGAGAGGGGCGGGGGGGGGGGCCGGGCCATTGAGGCCCC
>JASGDX010000348.1:0-10131 GCA_047606985.1 Leucobacter sp.
CGGCGAGGTCTTCGGCGGCGTGTAGCTCGCGCCCTTCATCCGGTAGAGGAACGCGGCCATCGCCTCGCGCGACACGTCCTTCGACGGCTCGTAGTAGCGCTTGCCGTTCTTCACGGTACCGGTCGAGATGCCCGCCTTGTACATCCACGCGATCTGCTTGTAGAACTTGTGGCTCGTCTTCACATCGGCGAACGGCGAGGTCTTCGGCGGCGTGTAGCTCGCGCCCTTCATCCGGTAGAGGAACGCGGCCATCGCCTCGCGCGTCACGCTGGCGCCCGGATCGTACTTCTTCAGGTTGCCGCCGGCCGAGATGCCCGTGGAGATGCCGGCGTCGGCCATCCAGTTGATCTCCTTGGCGAACTTGTGGCTGTACGACACGTCGATGAACGGGCTGAACTCGACCTGCACCTTGGCGGTGCTGCCGCTCACCGAGAGCACGTTGATGCGCGCGACGCTGTCGATCGGGGTCGAGACCACGCCGCCGAGGCGGTTGATGTGCTTGTAGCCCGAGTAGTCGCCCGAGGTCTTGTAGAAGGTGATGGCGGTGCTGCGCTTCACGCCGTACGAGCGCCACTTGCCGTCGCTCCAGAGCGCCTTCGCGGTGGGGTAGCTCTTCGTGATCTGCACGCCCTTGGAGAAGTAGGAGGATCCGTCGTAGGAGAGCCCGTAGCTCCTGTCGACGAGGCCCTGCGAGTCCTGACCGAGGGCGGCGCGGTACTCCACGTAGAAGTCCTCGCCCTCCGGGTTGGTGATCTTCAGACCGCGCAGCCCGGAGTTGTTGCCGAGCGCGTTGAGCGTGAAGACCTGCTTGCGGCCGCCGCTCGCCTGCACCACCTTGATGCTGCCGGAGGGGTTGACGGCGAGGGCACCGCGCTGGGCGACGCCGAGCGAGACGGGCTTGGAGGTGGAGTCGCTGCCTGCGCCCATCAGGCTCCAGGAATCGCCGTACTCGGCGTCCGCGCAGGGGGTGCCGGAGGGCTTGCGCACCTTGAGCACGCTCGGGTTCTGCTCGTCGGCGTACCAGGCGGTGCGGGCGTCGGTCGTGGTGCCGGTGCAGACGCGGGACTGGGCGTGGCCCAGGCTCATGTTGTGGCCGGTCTCGTGGGCGAGCGCGGTGAGCGACTTGTTGACGGTGCTCTGATTGGCTGCGGTTCCGGTGCCGCCGTAGGCTCCGAGGTCCACCCAGATCGTGCCGCCGGAGTGGATGCTCGTGCCGATGCCGGCAAGGCCCGCCTGGGAGCAGCCGTACTTCGAGTCGACGAACACGATGAGGTGGTGGCCGTTGGTGTAGGTGTTCGCGTTCGCGCTGAAGCTCTGAGAGGCCTGGCTCCAGAGCGAGCTCTGGCTGCAGGGGTAGTAGGACGCGTCGAGCGTCTTGAACTTGCTGACGCTCAGTCCCGTCACCGCGCCGTTGGACTGGGTCTTCCAGTAGCTGCCGGCCTGCGTGACCAGGCTCGTCAGCTGGGCCTGGGTGAAGCTCCGGGTGTTGTAGCTCGAGTTGTCGCTCGTGAAGTACACCACGTCGGCGGTGTGCGCCTTCTTCGAGGGCGCACCGGCGACGAGCTCGCCCGTCTCCTGGTCGATCGCGCTCGTGTCGTCGGAGAGCGGCGCGGCGACCTCGCCGGCCACCGGCAGCACCTCGGGCGTCTCGGCGAGCGAGGCCGTGACCGCGCGGAGCACGTCCTCGGCGCTCAGCGAGCCCGCCTCGTCGAGGGCCTCGCCGACCGCCGTCTTGGCTGCGGCGGTCAGCTGCGCCCGTCCGGAGAACTGCGCGTCCGCGAGCAGGGCCGAGCCGAAGGAGGCCGGATCGACCGGCACGAACGAGCCGTCCTCGGCGCCGATCAGCACGCCGCCGCCCGAGGCCTGGGTCGGATCGGCGGGATCCGGCTCGTCGGGCAGCAGGATCACGCGGCCGTTGAGCGCGATCGAGTCGGGCACCTCGGTGAACTCCTCGAGATCCTCCTCGGGAACCACCTCCTCGACCTCCTCGACGGTCTGCTGCGCATCGGTCGCGCCGTCGGCCGGCTGCTCGGCCGCGGGATCGGCCGACTCGCCGCCCTCGGCGGAAGCCTCGGGATCGGTCTCCGCGCCCGGATCGACCTCGGCGCCCGGGGTCTCCTCCGAAACCGGAGTCTCGGTCACGGTCCCCGTCTCGGAAACCGGCTCGTCGTTCACTGCCATCGCGGGAGAGGCGCTGATCGCGAGCAACACGGCGAGCGCACCTCCCAGCACCGGCCTCATCATCTTGCGCAACGCGTCATCCCCCATCGGTCAAACAGGACACTGTGAATCAACGTTCAGCCTAGGTCAAAGACTCAGCTTCGTCACATCTTTGGGAGGTGACGCTTCCCGAAGATCGCGCGCCGGCGCGGGACGGGGAACGATTGCTACAGCAGATCCACGAGCTTGTTGTTGTACATCGACAGCGCTGAGCCGATGGCCATGTGCATGTCGAGGTACTGGTAGGTACCGAGGCGCCCGCCGAAGAGCACGCGGTCCTCGGCATCGGCAAGGGCGCGATACTTCAGCAGCCGCTCGCGGTCCTCCGGCGTGTTGACCGGGTAGTAGGGCTCGTCGTCGCGGGTGGCGAAGCGGGAGTACTCGCGCATGACGACGGTCTTGTCGGCGGGGTACTCGCGCTCGGGGTGGAAGTGCCGGAACTCGTGGATGCGCGTGTACGGCACGTCCGATCCCGCGTAGTTCATCACGCTCGTGCCCTGGAAGTCGCCGGTGGGCAGCACCTCCTGCTCGAAGTCGAGCGTGCGCCAGCCCAGCTCGCCCTCCGCGTAGTCGAAGTAGCGGTCGACGGGGCCCGTGTACACGACGGGCACGGTGCCGACGACGGCCCGCTTGTTGAGCGGCTGCGACTCGTCGAAGAAGTCGGTCTCGAGCCGCACCTCGATGTTCGGGTGGTCGGCCATCCGCTCCAGCCAGGCGGTGTAGCCGTCGACCGGCAGTCCCTCGTACCTGTCGTTGAAGTAGCGATTGTCGTAGGTGTAGCGCACCGGCAGCCGGGAGATGACCTCCGCGGGCAGCTCGGTCGTGGGGGTCTGCCACTGCTTCGCGGTGTAGTCGCGGATGAACGCCTCGTAGAGGGGGCGGCCGATGAGCGAGATGCCCTTCTCCTCCAGGTTCCTCGCCGACTTCGTGTCGAACTCCTCCGCCTGCTGCGCGATGAGCGCGCGGGCCTCGTCGGGGCCGTACGCCGCGCGGAAGAACTGGTTGATCGTGCCGAGGTTGATGGGCAGCGGGTAGACCTCGCCCTTGAAGTTGGAGTACACCTTGTGCACGTAGCCCGTGAACTCCGTGAAGCGGTTCACGTACTCCCACACGGTCTCGTTGGAGGTGTGGAAGAGGTGGGCGCCGTAGCGGTGCACCTCGATGCCGGTCTCGGGCTCCGCCTCGGAGTA
Source organism: Leucobacter sp. (assembly GCA_047606985.1). Taxonomy (GTDB): domain Bacteria; phylum Actinomycetota; class Actinomycetes; order Actinomycetales; family Microbacteriaceae; genus Leucobacter. The sequence goes on from JASGDX010000348.1 coordinate 3,411, forward strand.
GGCGTTGCCGCCGATGTGGGCGCGGCGGTCGATCACGACCACCTGCTTGCCGGCGCTCGCGGCGCGCTCCGCGATGGTGAGACCGAAGAAACCTGATCCGACGACGAGAAGATCCATGGGCATCAGCCTAGTCGTCATCGTGGACGAAACCCGCAGCCGGCGCGGGGAGGCCGCTCGGGATCGCCGCGACCCCGCGATCGCACCGTGAGCGGCGCGGCCCCGGCTGCGCCATCACGATGAGGGCGCCGAGCCGATCCTCTAGACTGGACCCGAGCGTTCATGCGCGCCGACCCGCCGCAGGTGCCGGTCGTGCGATGCGCGCCGATGACATGTAAGGACTATCTGAGGGATCAACATGCGCGGCATCATTCTTGCGGGCGGTTCGGGCACCAGGCTCTGGCCCATCACCAAGGGAATCTCCAAGCAGCTCATGCCGATCTTCGACAAGCCGATGATCTACTACCCGCTCGCCACGCTCATGGCCGCGGGCATCCGCGAGGTGCTGATCATCACGACCCCCGAATACAACGCCCAGTTCAAGTCGCTGCTCGGCGACGGATCCGACTGGGGCATGACCCTCGATTACGCCGTGCAGCCGTCGCCGGACGGGCTGGCCCAGGCATTCATCATCGGCGAGGAGTTCATCGGCGACGAGTCGGTGGCCCTCGTGCTCGGCGACAACCTCTTCCACGGCAGCGGCCTCGGCACGGCCCTCAGCCGGAACCACGACATCGACGGCGCCCAGGTCTTCGCCTATCCCGTCGCCGACCCCACCGCCTACGGCGTGGTCGAGTTCGACGAGGGCGGCACCGCGCTCTCCATCGAGGAGAAGCCGGCCAGCCCCAAGAGCCACTACGCGGTCCCCGGTCTCTACTTCTACGACAACGACGTGGTCGAGATCTCGAAGTCGATCGCCCCCTCCGACCGGGGCGAACTCGAGATCTCCTCGGTCAACCAGGTCTACCTCGATCGCGGCAAGCTGCGCGTGCAGGTGCTCGACCGCGGCACCGCGTGGCTCGACACCGGCACCTTCGAATCGATGATGCAGGCCGGGGACTACGTGCGCATCATCGAGGAGCGGCAGGGATTCAAGATCGGCTGCGTCGAGGAGCTCGCCTGGCGCAACGGCTGGATCACCGGCGAGCAGCTCGCCGAGCTCGCGAAGCCCCTCGTGAAGAGCGGGTACGGGGGGTATCTGATCCGCCTCCTGGAGCAGCCGTGACGGCAGCCTCCGACGACGTCCTCGTCATCGTCCCCGCGTGGAACGAGGAGGCCAATGTCGGCGAGACGATCCGCGAGATCCGCGCGGCGAGCGGGCACTACCACGTGCTCGTGGTCGACGACGGCTCGACCGACGCCACGGGAGCCGCCGCCCGGGCCGCCGGCGCGGAGGTGCTGTCCCTCCCCTTCAATCTCGGGGTCGGCGGCGCGATGCGCGCCGGATTCCGCTACGCGCACCGCAACCGCTACCGCGCGGCGATCCAGGTCGACGCCGACGGGCAGCACAACCCCGAGGACATCCCGCTCATCGTCGCCGCGCTCGGGCAGGCCGACATCGCCATCGGCGCCCGCTTCGCCGAGGTCGGCAACTACGAGGTGAAGGGCCCGCGCAGGTGGGCGATGGTGCTGCTCGGCAAGGCGCTCAGCAGCATCGCCCGTACCCGGCTCACCGACGTCACCTCCGGTTTCCGCGCCGCGGGTCCCCGCGCCATCGAGCAATACGTCGATTACTACCCCTCCGAGTATCTCGGCGACACGATCGACTCGCTCGTCGGAGCGCTCCGGGCCGGGCTCACCGTCACTCAGGTTCCGGTGGCGATGCGCCCGCGCAGGCACGGCCAGCCCAGCAAGGGCGCCTTCGGCTCGGCCGTGTACCTGCTCCGCTCGGGCTTCGCGCTGCTCATCGCGGTGACCAGACCCGCCACCCGCCGGTTCTCGGGTCCGGCGCCCGCCCCGGAGGAGGCCGCCGCATGAACCCCGAGCCGATGGGAGGTGCCGTCGTCATCTTCGGCACGGTCCTCGCCCTCCTCATGGTGACCATCATCTTCGTGCTGCTCGCGAAGCGGCAGCTCGCCGAGAAGTACGCCGTACTGTGGCTCGTCATCGGGATCGCGGGCATCGTGATCGCGGTGTTCCCCGGCCTCCTCGGCTGGCTCACCCGCACGCTGCACATCCAGTTGCCCTCGAACCTGCTGTTCGGCGGCGCGATCCTGCTGCTCGTCGGCGTCTGCCTGCACCTGTCCTGGGAGCTCTCCCGCGCGGAGGACGAGGTGCGGCGGCTCGCAGAGGAGACCGCGATCAACCGGCTCGAGATCGACAAGCTCTCGCGGCGGATCGCCGGGCTCGAGGCGCCGGGCGCCCCGCCTGCCGCGGATCGGGGATCGCAGGAACCCGGCGGGCCCGCTCCCCGGCCACCGGACGAGACCCGATGAAGACGGTCCTCAAACGGCTCGCGGGCTTCACCGGGTTCCCGGTGCTCTCCCTCATCGCGCCCTTCCTGATCCTGCCCATCATCTCGCGCACCGTCGGCGACGCCGGCTGGGCGAACTACTCGGCCGGGCAATCGGTCGGCGCGCTCGCCGGGATCGGGGTGCTCTTCGGCTGGGGGGTGCTCGGACCCGTGCGGGTCGCGACGGCGGCGGACGACGACGCCAGACAGCGCATCTACCGCGAGGGCCTCTACACGAGGCTCGTCACCTTCGCCGTCGTCGGGCCGGGGTCCGTCGTCGTCACGCTGCTCATCACCTCCGAGGCGTACCGGCTCGAGTCGGTGCTGATGACGCTCTCGGGCGTGCTCGTCGGCCTCGGTCCCAACTGGTACTGCATCGGCCTCGGAAGGCCGTTCCTCATGGGCAAGTACGACGCGATCCCGCGCATCGCCGTCTCCTTCGCCGCCATCCCAGTGATCTGGGCGACGGGCTGGGTGTGGGTCTATCCGAGCGTGCTCATCGTCGTCAGCCTCGGTTCGACGTTCTTCTTCTCGCGCATGGTGCTGCGGGGCTCGCGGCGCGAGCCGTTCTCGCTGTGGAACGTGCTGCAGTCGCTCCGCTCGCTGCTGCCGACGGCGCTCATCGACTTCACCGGCAACTCCTACGGGTCGACGCCAGTGCCCATCGCCACCGCGACGCTCCCTCCGACGGGCGCGAGCACCTTCAGCTCGGCCGAGCGGCTCTACCGGATCTCGATCATGTCGGTCACGGCGCTCGGAGACGCCTTCCAGGGCTGGGTGCTCGAGCCGCACGCGGCGAATCCCCTGCGCCGCCACCTCGCCGCGATCGTCTCGCACGCGGCCCTCGGGCTCGTGGGCGGAGGGCTCATCGCGCTGCTCGGCCCCTGGGTGACGGGCTTCGTCTTCGGGGAGTCGGTCGCCGCGACGCGCGCCCAGTCGGCGTTCTTCGGCCTCTCGCTGTTCTTCATCTCGACGACGACGCCGTTCATCCGCAACATCATGATCCCGGCCGGCAGATTCCGGCAGGTGTTCATCGCGACTGCGGTCGCCGCGGTCGGAGGGCTCGCCCTCATGATCTCGCTCGGGATCGCCGGCTCCTCCGCCGGCATCGCGGCCGGCCTCGCCGCCTCCGAGTTCCTGATCTTCGCCGTGCTGCTGCCGCAGGCGCTGGCACGCCTGCGCGAGGTCGCCCGCGCCGAGCCCGCCGCGGACGGCGAGGACGCCGGGGCGGAGTAGCCGGCCCGGGATCCGGGACCCCGGGGGGCGGTGTCAGGCGCGGCCCTTCGCGTCCGTCACGACGTGCTTCCACGAGACGCGGCGGGAGGTGCGGGCGACCTCGTCGGGGATCTTCCCCATGCGACCCGCGACCCCGGCTCTGAACCCGGCCCATATCACGGCGAGCAGCGGGCCCTTGCCCCGGCAGCAGTACCAGGCGAAGCCGTAGTGCATGAGCTCGCCGACCGTGTCCCGCACCATCTGCGCGCGGCGGGGCGAGCGCAGCAGGTACTCGCGGTTGATCGCCAGGCGGTTGCGCGCCCGGTAGTAGTACCTGAACGGACTGCTCACCGAGATCGAGCGCCGGTCGCCGAAGCGGTTCACGAGGAAACGTCCGAGCACGCGAACGTGCAGCAGGTGGCCGAGGCTGTGCGGCATGTTGAGGCCGGGAGCGCACACGCAGTCGTAGCGCCTCACGATCGCCCGCTGGTAGTACTCGGTGTCGACCGAGTCGATGAAGTAGTCGCCGCGCTGCGGCCCGAGATCCCGGATCACCGCGAGCGGCATCAGCAGACCGGACTGGATCGGCTGGTAGGTCTCGAGGAAGCCGCGCCTCTGGGGCATCATCGTCTGCCTGAGTCCGGCGAAGAACTGCGGCGCGACCATCCCGACCCTGAGGCCGGCTGCGACGCTGCGGTCGTAGTGCTCGACGAGGGCGGCGACGAATCCCGGGGTGACGCGCGAATCCTGGTCGAAGGTGATCACCAGCTCGGGATCCCACTCCTCGACGACCTCGTAGCCGCGGTTGATCGCACTCGCGATCCCCGCGTTCTCCGGCTGCCGCTCCACGCGGACGCCGGCGGCCTCGAGCCTCGCGAGCACCTCGTCCGCCGCCTCGCCGCTGCCGTCGTCCACGACCAGGATCCCGCTCACCTGCTCGGAGAGCAGCGCGCAGTGCTCGACGAGCGAGGCCTCCGGGCGGAAGGAGGTGACTATGGCGACGACGCGCCCCGCCGCGGCGCGCACGCGCGCGGGATCCCTCGCGATCTCCGGACCGGGATCGTCCTCGGCCCTGGGCCTCACATCTTTCATACGCGCTTACTCTATCCTGGGCTTGGAAACGCGGAGCGCAACGGCTTCGCACCCGAACGAGAATACCGAGACGCGATTGAGCCTTCCCTCCACCCCCCGCCGCACGGACGTCTCGGTCTGCATGGCGAGCTATTGCGGGGCGCAGTTCATCGACGAGCAGATCCGCAGCATTCTCGCGCAGCTCTCCGAGACCGACGAGCTCGTCGTCGTCGACGACGCCTCAACCGATGACACGGCTGCCGCCGTCCGCAGCATCGGGGACCATCGCATCCGATTCTTCGAGCAGCCGGAGAACCAGGGCTATGTGCGCACGTTCGAGCGGGCGCTCGCCGAGGCGCGCGGCGACTTCGTGCTCCTCGCCGATCAGGACGACGTCTGGCCGGACGGCCGCGTCGCCGCGATGCGCACCGCCCTCGAGCGCGCCGACGTGGTCGCGGGAAATCTCGATCTCCTGAGCGCGGACCGCCCGATCCCCGGCCCGCTCGGGATCCGCGAGTGGCGGCTGCCGCGGATCGGGAGGAGGGCCCCGCTGCGCAACGTGCTCGGCATCGTGTGCGGGATCATGCCCTACTTCGGTTGCGCGATGGGCTTCCGCCGTTCGTTCGCCGATCGGGCGCTGCCCTTTCCCCCCTGGCTCTACGAGTCGCACGACCTCTGGCTCGCAGTGGTGGGCAACCTCGCCGGCGATCTCGTCCACATCCCGGACACGGTGACGCTGCGCCGCCTGCACGACGACAATGCCTCGCCGTCGCAGCCGCGCTCGCTGCCGCAGATCGCCAGGTCCCGTCTCCTCGTGCTGCGCATGATCCGCGAGGCCCGCCTGCGTCGCCGCGCGAACCCCGCTTCCACCTCGACCCCCCGAAAGCCCATTCGATGACCTCCTGGCTCCCCGCCCTCCCGGCGTTCCTCGCGGCGACGGCGGTGCTCGTCGCCCCCGGTCTGCTGATCGGCCTGGCCCTGCGCCTGCGCGGTCTGTGGCTCTGGGCTGCTGCCGGCCCGATCTCGGTCAGCGCGATCGCGCTCGCCGCGATCGCGCTGTCGCTCGTCGGCATCCCCTGGGGTCCTGCCGCGGCGGCCGGCTTCGCCGCGCTGCTCGCCCTTCTCACCTGGGCGATCGTGCGCTTCTGCTTCCGGCAGCCTCCCATGCGCGATGCCGAGGCCGATACCCCCGCGGCCGGCCGCGGACTCGCGGCGACGGGTCTCGTCTGCTCCCTCGTCGTCGCCGGCGCGGTGATGGCGTGGCTCATCGTCCGCTCGATCGGCGATCCGGACGACATCTCGCAGACCTTCGACAACATCTTCCATCTGAACGCGTTGCGCTTCGTGCTCGATCGGCAGGATGCCTCTCCGCTCACCATCGGGCTCATGAACTCGCCGGTGGGAAATCTGGGCTTCTACCCCTCCGGCTGGCATGCGGTCGTGACGCTCGTCATCGGGCTGAGCGGCGCGAGCATCCCGGTCGCGGCGAACGCGACGACGATCGCGGTCTCGGCGATCGTGTGGGTGCCCGGCGCCGTCCTGCTGGCCCGCACCCTGCTCGGCCGCGACTTCGCCGTCGTCGCATCGGCAGCTGCGCTCTCCACGGGTTTTGCAGCCTTCCCGATCCTGATGATGAGCTACGGGGTCCTCTACCCCATGTTCCTCGGCTTCGCCCTCGTGCCCGTCGCGCTGTCGACGGTGCTCGGGATCGCCCGTTTCGAACGGGTGGAGACGACGCTGCGCCTGCCGACGCGCTGGTTCTTCCTCGCCGGCCTGGTGCCCGGTCTCGCGATCGCGCATCCGGGCGCCATGATGGCGCTGCTCGCCTGCTCCGTGCCCGCGGTGCTGGCGTGGGGCTGGTTCGTCCTGCGCGAGCCTGAGCGTTCCAGAGCGCGCGTCCGGCTCGTGTGGACGGTGCTCTCGCTCACCCTCGCCGGCGGGCTTGCGCTCTTCTTCACGGTCCGCCCTCCGCGCGCGCAGGCCGGA
>JASGDX010000349.1:0-3314 GCA_047606985.1 Leucobacter sp.
CGGGGCCTGGTCGGCGGCGGGCGGAGCCTGGTACTGGGGCTGCTGCGGAGCCTGGTACTGCGGCGGCTGCGGGGCGGCCGGCGGAGCCTGGGGCGGGGCGGGCGGGGCGGGAGGAGCATCGCTGGTCGGCTGACCGCCGGTCTCCTGGCCGTCCTGGCCCTCAGGGGGCAACGTGGTCATCTCGGTCTCCCATCCTCGAAACTACGTGTTGCATACGACGTTACCGCAGCCGACTAGTGCGGGGAAGACGCAAAGCCGGGCGGGCAGCGGAGCCGCCCAGCGGTTTCGCAGCCCCTGCTGCTGCCTCAGAAAGCGTCAGGGCTCGGGCCCGCGGTGTGCAGGATCGAGACATCGGCGTGCCGGTCGAAGCGGTAGCCCGTGCCGCGCACCGTGCGCACGATGTCCTGGTACTGGGCCAGCTTCACGCGCAGGCGGCGGATGTGCACATCGATGGTGCGCTCGCTGGGCGCCTCCTCGGCGGGGGCGTCCGACCACAGGCCCGTGATGAGCTCCTCACGGCTGATCGTGCGGCCCTCGCGCAGCACGAGATACTGCAGCAGCTCGAACTCGCGGAAGGTGAGCGCGGCGGGCACGTTGTCCAGCAGCACGCGCTTGCGCGAGAGGTCGAGGATCACGCCGCTCGCCGCCCGGTCCTCCGCGTCGGCTTCGTGCTGCTTCTGGCGGGCGTGGGCGGCGGGATCGCCGAGCGCGAGCCGCACCACGTCGACGTCGCGGCCGCCGGTGCCCTCGGGTGCGAGCGCCACTGCGGCGTACGTCTCGGCCGCGGGGGCGAGCTGGGCGACGAGCTGCTTGATGCGGGTGACGATCGCGCCGAGCTTGGGGTCCCCCTCGGCGATCTTGTCGTCGGCGAGACCCACGTAGAGTGCGAAGCCGCGCACCTCGGTGCCCTCGGGCACGTTGCGCTCGGGGGCGGCCTGCGCGGGCAGGTCGGCGGTGAGGTCGGGGCGGGCGGAGCGGAGGGTCTGGGTGGTGCTCATGATGATGGGGTCCTTCGGTGCTGTCGTGGCGCGCGGCGCTTCACAGCCGAGTCGGCGCCGATTCGTACGGTGCTCGGAAGCGATGCGCTGGTGCGCTGAGAGTGCGCGAGGAGGCTGCCGTTCAGCCTCGGGACTCGCAGGGGTGCGGCCCACTCAGACTGAGCCGCGGATGTCGCTCGGTTCGCGACGGGGGAACATGATCCGTGATGCGTTCACATGCACATTCGACAGCACATGTCACCCCGACCGGCCATCATCATGCCGGTCTGCCCGATGTTCACCTCGACGGCGGACAGGGTACGAGTGGTGTCATGCATAACCCATAGTTAAGCAAAGCATTGCGACTCGTGTCAAGTCGGCGACTTGACTCACGAAAGATCCCCGCGAAGCATCCTCGGTCGGTCGGTGGCGGGATCACCCCGGCCGATCCCGCCACCGCTCACCCCGGCCGATCCCGCCACCGCTCACCCCGGCCGATCCCGCCACCGCTCACCCCGGCCGAACCGCCCCGAGCGCCGAAACCCGCTCCCCCAGCTCCGCGTCCCTGCCAAAACGCCGAGTCCCTGCCAAAACGCCGGCTCCCCACGAAAACGCCGACTCCCCACCGAGATCGCGTGATCTCGGTGGGGAGTCGGGCAAAGGATGGGGAGTCGGGCGGAACAGAGGCGCCGCCCATCGCCTACTGCGGCTGCAGTCCGAGGTCGTCGAGGCCGATCGCGAAGCGGTACTCGTAGCCCTCGCCCTCGATGCGCTCCTTGGCCGGGGCCTGGCGATCCACCACCACGGCGACCGCGACGACCTCGGCGCCGACCTTCTTCAGCGCCTCGATCGCTTTGAGCGGCGATCCGCCGGTGGTCGACGTGTCCTCGACCACCACGACGCGCTTGCCCTCGAGATCCGGGCCCTCGACCTGGCGGCCGCGGCCGTGGTCCTTGGGCTCCTTGCGCACCACGAAGGAGTCGTAGGTCTTGCCGCGAACGACGCCCTGGTGCATGATCGCCGAGGCGATGGGGTCCGCACCCATGGTGAGGCCGCCGACCGCGACCACGCCGTCGATGTCGTCGATGAGGTCGAGCATCACCTGCCCGATGAGCGGGGCCGCGCGGTGATCGAGGCTCAGCTTGCGCAGGTCGATGTAATAGGTGGCCTTCTTACCGCTCGTGAGGGTGAAGTCGCCGTGGAAGACGGCCTCGGCCTTGATGAGTTCGATGAGCTGTTCGCGCGCGGTGGTCATGGGGAAGATCCTACCCGCCGCGCCGGCTCGGACCCCGCGCCCGGCCTGCCGACCCCCTGGGACGGAGCCGGCGCCGACGCCCAGGCCGCCCAGTTCGAGCGCGGCACGGCGGCGGTGCTCACGGGCGTGCGGCTGGTGCACCGAGCGGAGCGGGACCCCGATCGCCGTCGCTAACCGCGGCCCGACCTCGATCGACGCCCGTCCGTCCGTGGCCGTGCGCATCGACGGCGGCGGCGCGCTGAGACGCTCGTCGCGCTGGCGATGGCGCTGCGCTGAGACGCGGGCTTCCCGATCCCAGCCGCCCACCCTGCCGAGCGGAGGATTTTCCGGCTGTTCTCGTGAGAACGGCCGGAAAATCCTCCGCTCGCGGGCGCTACCGGGCGGCCCCGAGCGAGCCGAGCAGCGGGGCGTGCAGCCGCAGCAGGTCGTCGTAGGTCTCGCGCCGGGTCACGAGACGGGCCTCGCCGTCGCTCACGAACACGATCGCGGGCTTGAGCGCGCCGTTGTAGTTGTTGGCGAGCGTGTAGTTGTAGGCACCGGTGCCCGGCATCACCACGAGGTCGCCGGGTTCAGCCGGGGGCATGGGTGCGCCGTCGATGAAGAGGTCGCCCGACTCGCACTGGCGACCGACGAGCTGCACGCGCTCGGCCCAGGGCTCGTCGATGCGGTCGGCGAGCAGCGCCTCGTAGCGCTGATCCGTGAGCGCGATGTCGAGGTTATCGGCGAGACCGCCGTCGAGCGCCACGAACACGTCGCCCGTGCGCTTCACGGAGACCACTCGGTAGAGGGTGACCCCGGCGCGGGCCACGATGGAGCGCCCGGGCTCGATCATGAGGCGGGCTCCATCTGGCAGGCACTCCCGGGCCGCCGCCACGATGGCGTCGAGGTACTCGTCGACGCTCGGCGGCCGCTCGTCGTAGGTGTATTTGACGCCGAGGCCGCCTCCGACGTCGTAGGTCTCGAAGGCGCCGACCGTGGAGATGTTGCGCACCGCCTCCGCGAACTGGCGGGTGTTCAGGACCTGGGAGCCGATGTGCAGGTGCACGCCCTCGAACTCCATGAGCGGGTGGGCGCGCATGCGC
>JASGDX010000350.1:0-13029 GCA_047606985.1 Leucobacter sp.
CACAGGCGCGACGCCCTCCTCCGACGACACATCGGCGCGCACGGCGATGCCGCCCAGCTCGGCTGCGACGGCCTCGACGTCGGGGGCCAGGTCGACGAGCACGAGGTCGCAGCCGTCGGCGCGGAGGCGCTCGGCGATGGCGCGGCCGATCCCGCGGGCCCCTCCCGTGATGATCGCGAGAGTCATGGCAGCATCGCCCCCAGGTGCTGATCGGCGAGCATGAGGATCTGGCCGGCGGCCGATCGGGTGCTCATGGTGAACTCGACCGAGCGGGCCAGCTGCGCGAGCGCCGCCTCGTCCTCGGCGGCGTCGACGCCGATCACAGTGGCGTACCGGCCGCGGCGCCTGCCCTCAAAGGCGAGCGCGCGGGCGCCGCCGACGAGCGCGTCGGCCACCGCGGAGTCGAGCACGGGCGCGCGCCCCAGAACGGCGTCGGCGTGCAGGACGTAGACGACGGGCGCCTCGGCGATCATGGCCTGCCGGCTGAGCCCGAAGGCATCCGCCAGTTCCTCTTCCGCCTCCTCCCAGGAGGCGATCCCGCTGCGCGGAGCGAAGACGAGGCCGCCGGCGATCTCGCCATCGGCCGAGCCCAGCCGTGCCAGCGCCTCGGCGAGCGCGGCCGACGGGGTGCGCACTCTCATTCCGCCGCCTCCCGCATCTTGAGCATCGTGACCATCTGCCCCGACTGCACGATCTCGCCGCGCTGGTTCACCGCGCTCACCTGCTGCACGACCAGGCCGCGGCCCGGCTTCGACGTGGTGCGGCGCTCGACCACCTCGTTCTCCACGTGGATCGTATCGCCGATGTGGACGGGGGCGTGGAACCGCCACGACCGCACCTCGGCGAACGCGATGATGGAGCGTTCGAAGAGCCGCGTCTGGCTGCGCAGGCCCGTGACCATGGAGAAGATCAGGGCGCCGTGCGCGATCCGCGTGCCGAACTGGCTGTCGCGCATGAACTCCTCGTCGGTGTGCAGGGAGTTGAAGTCGCCGGAGACGCCGGCGAAGTTGACCACGTCGGCCTCGGTCACGGTGCGCCCCGCGGTCGAGAATCGGAATCCGACCTCTGCGTCTTCGTACCACAGCGTCTCCATACGGCTGCACTCCTTCGTCGCTTCATCGCTGCATCGCGTAAATACGTACCGGTTGGTATCTATATCGTCTCGCGTCGACCGCTCCGCGTCAAGAGGAACCGCCCGATCGCTTGACACATGACCTCCCGGGAGCCTAACGTACTGATCGGTATGTACATGCGATCCCGAAGGGACGGTGCCGTCATGGCCCCTGCAGCCGAGGACCCCCGCGCGGTTCGCCCGATCGAGGCGGAGCTGTTCATCGACGGCGGCTTCGTCGCGTCCCGCGGCGAGGAGCGGCAGGACGCCGTGAGCCCGGCGACCGGCGACCGCATCGGCAGCTTCGCCCTGGGCACCCCCGACGACGTCGACGCCGCCGTCGCGGCGGCGCGACGGGCCTTCCGCCCGTGGTCGCGCCTCACCGTCTTCGATCGCGCGCGGCACCTCGAGGCGCTCGCCTCCGTGCTCGAATCGCGGCGCGAGGAGCTCGCCGCGCTGCTGGCGCTCGAGCAGGGCAAGCCGTACCACAGCGACGCGCTCTACGAGATCGACGACTGCATCGAGAACTTCCGCTTCGCCATCGAACGGGGCAAGTACCTCGAGGGCGCGATCTCCCCCAGCGCCAACCCCGACCGGCGCGCGCTCACCATCCGGGTGCCCAAGGGCGTCGTCGCCACCATCCAGCCGTGGAACTTCCCGCTCGGCACGGCCGCGAGCCAGATCGCCCCGGCGCTCATCACCGGCAACACCGTGGTCGCGCTGCCGCCGCCCTCCACCACGCTCATCGAGGTCGAGTTCGCGCGCTGCTTCGAGCAGGCCGGCTTCCCGCCCGGCGTCTTCAACCTCGTGACCGGTCTCGGCGCCGTCGTCGGCAACGCCATGAGCGGCCACCCCGACGTGCAGGCGATCGCCTTCACCGGCTCCGTCGCGACCGGGCGGATCGTCGCCGCCAGAGCGGCGGGCAAGGCGCAGCTCATCGAGCTCGGCGGCAACGGCCCCTTCGTGGTGCTCGACGACGCCGACCTCGAGCGGGCGGTGACCGACGGCGTCTACGCCACCTGCGGCTCCACCGGCCAGTCCTGCACCGCGGCAGGGCGCTTCCTCGTGCACGAGCGGGTCTACGACGAGTTCGCCGAGCGCCTCGCGGCCGAGATGCGCGACACCGTGGTGGTCGGCGATCCCTTCGACGAGCGCACCACCATGGGCCCGCTCAACAACCGCCCCCTCGCCGAGCGCCTCGACGCGCACCTCGAGGACGCGAAGCGCGCGGGAGCCGTCGCGCTGCTCGACGGCGGCCGCGCCGAGGGCTTCCCCACCGACCTCTACTACACCCCCTCCGTGCTCGCGAACGTCGACGACGGCATGAGCGTCACTGTCGAGGAGACCTTCGGCCCGATCGCCCCGCTGCAGCGCATCTCGGGCGAGGAGGAGGCGCTGCGGCTCATCGACGAGTCGCCGTACGGCCTCACCGCCGCGGTCTACACGCGCGACATCGGCCGGGGCCTGCGCTTCTCCGAGGAGGCGGCTGTGGGCGTGATGTGCGTCAACAGCCCGCCGGGCGACGTCGAGACGCACCACACCTTCGGCGGTCACTCGGGCAAGCACAGCGGCCACGGCCGCATCCTGGGCAGCGCCGCCATGGAGGACATCTACACCGAGACGAAGTTCATCTCGCTCACGCTCGGGTGACGCTCCCGCGCACCGCATCACCGCTTCCGAAGACCGAAGGAGACACCATGTCAGAGTTCATCAGCATCCCGGGCCACCACAGCGCCACCACCGGCGCCACCGCGGGCGGCTTCACCTTCCTCACCGTGACCGCGCTCGATCCCGCCACCGGCAAGCGGGTGCCCGAGGCCGGCTCCGTCGCCGACGAGGTGAAGGTGCTCTTCGAGCGCGCGGACGAGATCCTGGCCGAGGCCGGCCTCGGCCGCGAGAACCTGGTGAAGTCGGTCTGCTGGATCTCCGACGAGGCGCACCGCTTCGACTTCCTCTACGCCTACCGCGACCAGTGCGCCGAGGGCGTCTACCCGCAGCGCATCACCATGTCCGTGGGCCTGCCGGGCGACTGCCGCGGCGCCATCGAGTTCGTCGCCGCGAAGTAGCGGGGCCGCGGGGCCGGGCCCGTCGTGGCAGATGAGGCGGGGCCTACTCACGCTGCGGGCAACGACGCATTGTGCGAAACAAAACTCGCGAGGGTGCACGCATGAGACTCAGACACGGCGGTAGACGCCGAGGTTACGGAGACTGTCACGGCCAGCTCGCCCGGTAGCCGGTCGAAGCGGGCCTCTGGAGTGCAGGTTCCAGTCCCCCGGTTGGGAAGCCCGCGCCGCCCGAAGCTCCCGAGGTATTCGCTTACCGCGTCTATCGGTCTTTTGCAAGCTCCATTGGTGACCTCCGCGTCAATATCAGCAGAACGACCGCTGAAAGCACAAACGTTCCAGATGCAACTGTGAGATGATCCGCAAGCATGCTGACCTGGAAGTCCAAATGGTAGCCAAACCCCAGGACGGACAAAGCCAAAATTGCTGAGCACCAGTAGGTCGTTAGAACGATCATCGTTTCGAAGCTCAGCAATTTCACGAGCGACAGACGGCTTGTTCCGCTTAAGCGATAGGCGGCCAGCTCGTTGCTCCTCGACTGGGCTATCCCTCCGACGAAAGCGCTCAACAAGACGCTCAATGCCAGTGGAGCGTACCGTGTTGCTCGGTTTTGGAATTGCTCGTACGGGTTGGAAAGGTCAGCTACGATCGCCTGAGCCGACGGCGAACTGTTTCGGATCTCAAGTTGAGCGAGGATCTGCGCTTTTTGAGAGTTCAGGGACTGTCTCTGATCAAGGATGACTATGCAGTGATCGATTTCCACAACGTTTGGAGAAATTGCTCCGGCAATGGCCCCATTTAGTGGAAGGCCCGCGGGCTTCCACGATCCGACAATCGCCGTCTTGGTGCTATCGGAAACGGCGAGACCGAATCGAGTTCCAGCGCGACCTTCATACAGGTCTTGTCCTACGACTAGATCTGCGTCTCTCAGCTCAGGGACCAGGGTGAGACTTGTAACATAGCTGGGAAGCGAGAACCCGATCTGCGGAGAATTCAGGCGCGCTCCGGGCAGCAGGGCGCCAGACGCTATGACGCCCGGCATGTTTACTAGCGCTTCGCACGACGTACGGGTTATTCGGATGCCATGGGAGGTGTCCTTTCCTTGAACGCTTAGAACATTTCGCCCCGCTACGGCGAGTTGTTGCGCGTCACGTTCAAGGTTGGAAATCTCTACGACCCGGAAAGCAGTGAATGCGACTCCGAGTATTGTGACGAGTATTAGGAGAGTTCGAACCTTCGATCCTGGCGCGAAGACATTCCTGACCGCTTCCAGCAGAAGGTCTGAGTTCTTCCACGCGTCAGTGCGTTGAAGCCTCGCCTCACTCATGGTTCCAACACCGCAGACCTAGCGAGTTGTCGGAGATCTAGGACGGCGTCAGCTGCATCCACGAGTTCAGAATCATGAGTCGAGACAATCATGGTGTTTGTAACCGGGACATTCTTGAGCAAAGTGATGATGCCGGAAGCGGTAACCGGATCAAGATTGGCGGTAGGTTCATCGAGCAGAACAACTGGTCTAGCTGAGGCGAGCGCTCGCGCCAGAGCAAGCCGCTGGAGCTCTCCTCCAGATAGCTCGGCTGCGCGGGAATCGCCTCTCGCCCCAAGTCCTACCTGTTCAAGCGCCATTGTTGCCTTTGCCTGGGCTTCTGCTCGGGGAATCCCGTCGCTGAGCGGCGCTATCATCACGTTGTCCATGAGGGTGCGGCTTGTGAGGCAATTGGCCCCCTGGGGAACCCAGACTGAAAGCTCTGGACGAGGCGCCAGGCCATTGACTTCAATGTTTCCTGAGGCCAGCGGGACGATCCCTCCAATTGCTCCAAGCAACGTCGTTTTGCCGGCCCCAGAGGGGCCCGTTACAGCTACCAGTTGACCATCCGGGAACATAGCTGAGATATTGCTCAGAACTTTGCGCGAGGCATACGAGACGGCGATGTTCCGCACCATTACTGGCATGAAACACCCTTGTTTTCCGCGAATCTCGCGTCGCGGAGAACCTTCTTTCCGATGAACTCCTTCCCGACGCCGGTGACACCGATATCGCCGGGAACTGAAATCGCTTCAACCTTTGCGGCCACAAGACCTTGTTTGGTCCCGCTCTCTACAACGCAGAGCGTGCCCTCCGACCCCGCCAGAATCGCGCTGCTGGGCACCGTTCCAAAGTTCTGTGGCTCTCGGAGGAAAACTTGCAATCCTGAATAGATTAAGGTCTGACCTTCGCCTTCAGAAACTTCCGCTATCCCTTCGTGTGTCCAGGAGTCAAGTGCGGAACCCAGAGTTTGGGCTTCTTCGCCGGTGACTCTCATTGCGGAAATGGACGTTGAGACCGCTTCGTTCCCCAATGCAAGCTCTTCTTCGGGTTGAAATCCTGTTGGACGGTCCTCTTCACCCACGGCAAGGAGCTCTACTTTGGACACTGGACCCGCGCCTGTGGCAACTATTCCGTCGGCAGGGATGGGGCTTCCTACGCTGACTTCCAGGGAGGCGACCGTCTGGAAGCTTTCTGGAATGAAGATGAAACCATCCTTCTTCATAATTCCATCTGTCGTCATCCCGTTCGCAGATTGAAATTCTGTGAGGGCGTGAGCTATCTCAAAATTGAAGGATCCGTCGAAATCGAAATCTTCCGGTAGGAGGTGAAGTACTTGTAGAAACATCTTCAGCGTTTCGACATCTGAGCCTTTGTCCCCAGCAACGAGATCGCGGTAGAAGGGAGTTTTTCCGGAGTACCCGAAAATGGGCTGACCGTCAATTTCCATGACGGCTGTTCCTGCCTGTAGAGGCTTGCCCACAGGAAGGCTGAGCCCAGTCACGATACCTTGCGAACTCGTTCGAAGCGCATCAGCCCCCGAACGCGTGACAACAACGCTTACCCCTTGACGCTTATCGATATCGCGACTGCCTACTACAACCGCTTCGCTCGATAATGGCTGCGTTGCGCTCTTGTCTGCGGCCCTGCCTACCCAAACGCTTAGGCCCCAGATTGCAACGGTTAGCACCCAGACTGACACCAGTATTGCAAAAGTAGGCGATGGCCTCCCGATGCGGTTCCTCAAAACTACTTACATTCCTCAAGCGAAATGTCTAGCGCCATGAATTGGTCCACCCGCTCCATGTGGGTCTCCGCCGGATCCATTCCAAGGCTCTCGAGGCATGCTTTGATCAACTTTGACTCCTCGGAGTTCTCAAGAACCTCAGGCCGAAGCTGCCACCCTGCGTCTACATACTGGAACTCGAAGGGATAACACTTAGAATATGCAGTTTCTCGCGCATCATCCGGGAAGCTGTAGCTGTACACGTCATTCACCAATGCCGGATCCGAGACCGGGTACCCGGCTTCCTCCATGCACCCCTGGAACCTCCTGAAACCGGCTTCGTACTCTTCCCTGGTGACCTCGTTGTCATCGAGAGCCTTGCGCTGTTCAGGAGATATCTCTACGTCTGCGCTAGGTGCAAGAGAATGGCTCTCCAATGAATGCGAAGAATCTTGCGAGCAACTGGTCATTGCGGCCAAGATGATGGCTGCAATGACCAGTTGGTGGGTGCGACGTGTCATGTGTAGAAGGTCGTAAGCGCGTCTTCAGCGGAGTGGAAACCACCGCAGGTCTTGCTGATACTGGCGGTCTTGATCAGGTAGCCGTACTGGACAGCGTTCCAGACGCCGCACTTAGTCCCAGAGTTGATCTGCAACGCAACCCACTGGCCGCAGCCAATTGGCCCCTTGGTCTCGCCATAAGACGATGTGGTCTTGCCAGTATACTTGGCGCCAGTGCTGCAGGTGGCACTACCACTGCCGACCGCGTAGGCCGGTGAGACCGCAACAGCTCCGAGCACCAACCCCAGGGCAATTCCTGCGCCAGCAAGCCGGACTGATGTGAGCTTTCTTGTCACATTCTTACCCCATTGTAAGTTTTGTCTAGATGTATTTCTGTGCCCAGTTTCTGGGTCCTACATGAATCTCCTTCCTGGCGTATCAATCCTGAGGCACATTCTGAGCTTAGTATCTAATCTCGCTGGAATGGCAAGTTTTTGGGCGCTCCTGACTGATCCGTGGGTACTTCACGTTCGTTGATCGCGAAGGTGGCGGCGGTGCCTCAGACTCAGCATTCCTGGACCTGACGGAGCCGGCAGTCTTCACGCGGGCGGGTCACTCCTCAAGTGTGGCCGGTGACCAGCACCAGCCCGCGAGTTCTCTCGCGACCGCGGTGATCGTGGACTTCTTTCGCCAGCCCGCGCCGCTTCGCGAGCCAGCCCCCACTGCGCGCGCAGATACCGCCGCGCCGGTCGCTACGCGCGGATCCCGTCGAGCACCATGTCGGCGAAGATCTCGCCGATCTGGCTGGGCGTGAGGGTGCCGGAGGAGCTCAGCCAGGTGTGCGTCCACGCCACCATGCCGATGATGCCGAACGCCACCACCCGCACCGGTCCGCGGTCCTTGAAGACCCCCTCGCCGACGCCGCGCTCGATGAGCCCGATCACGTAGTCGGCGAACTCGTCGCGCTTCGCGCGCACCTGCTGGAACGAGTCTTCGGCGAGGAAGCGCTGCTCGTGCAGGTAGATGGTGATCTCCGACTTGTAGCGCCCCATCGGCTCCATCAGCACCTCGACGATGAACTGCCGCAGCTTCTCGTCGGTGGGCAGGTCGCGCGACAGCACGTCGCGCGCGAGCTCGAGCTGGTAGTCGATGAAGCCGTCGTGGATGTCGTGCAGCAGGTCTTCCTTGCTGTCGAAGTAGTGGTAGAATGCCCCCTTGGTGCGCTCGGCCCGGTCGACGATCTGCTGCACGCTGGTCACGTCGTAGCCGAACTCCTCGAACAGGCCGACCGCGCTCGAGAGCAGCGCCTCCCGGGTCGCACCGGGATCGCGCTGCACGCGCTTGACGCCCTTCTCAGACTTCTTCGTCACGGTTCTGCCTCTCGCCGCCGTTGTGCTTCTCGGACTCAACTGTACCTATCCTCTCGATGGTCCCGGCGAACCGGCGCGACGAATCCCGGCTCAGACCCGCGCGAGGGAGGCCCACAGGCCCCCCTCGCCGGCGGCGGCCTCCACCGCGGCCAGCGCGAGACGCCGGTCCCAGTGGCGCGCCGAGCCGAAGTCGAAGCGCCAGCGCAGCGGCGGCAGGGTGAAGCGGTGCAGCCGGTGCTCGAGCGTGGTGCCCATCGCGCCGAGCGTCTGATGCGCGTTGCGCGTGACCGGGTCGACGGCGTGCGCGCTGACCGACTTCGCCACGGCGACGGCCCGCTCGACCTCGCCGGTGACCTCTCCGGCTGCGAGCAGGGCGTTCACGGCCGCCTCGGTCGCGGCGGCGGCGACCGCCGTCTCGGCCGCGGCCTCGGCGAGGAGCGCCTGCACGGCCTGGAAGCGGCTGAGCGGGCGCCCGAACTGGATGCGCACGGTCGCGTGCTCCACCGCCTCGTCGACGCAGCGCTCGAGGGCGCCGACGATCTGCAGCGAGCGCGCGAGCGCGCCGCGCACCATCAGCTCGCGGCCGAGGGCGTCGTCGAGCGGGGTGCTCGCCGTGTCGGCCGTGACGCGCACGTCGAGCGAGGATCCCGGGGCGTCGGGCGAGGATCCCGCGCCGTCGCCCGCCGCCGCGAAGCCGTCCGCGGCGAGATCCTGCACGGCCCACGCGCCTGCGGCGTCGCCCGTCGGGTTGCTGACCACCAGCACGCGCTCGACCGCTGCGCCGCCCGGGACGGCGACGACGTCGCCCGCCGCGACGGGAGCGGTCGCGAGCACCAGGCTCGTGACGCCCTCGATCGCCGGCAGGCCGGCGCGCTCGGCGAGCCAGGAGGCGAGCAGGTCGTGCTCGGCGTAGGGCACGGCGATGCCGTAGCGCCCGACGGCGTGCAGCAGCGTCGCCGCCTCGGCCCAGGTGGCGTCGCTGCCGCCCCGGCTCTCCGGGGTGGTGAGCAGGGCGAGGCCCATCTCCTCGAGCTGGCCCCACACCTCGGCGTCGAACCCGCCGGCCTCGGCCGCGCGCGCGTCGGCGTCGATCTCGCGCGTGAAGAACGATCGGACCATGTCCCGGAAATCCGGGTCGACTCCGCAATCAATGGGCATGGGACTTCTCCAGACCTCGAGCGATGATGCCGCGGAGGATCTCATTCGTTCCGCCGCGCAGGGTGAATCCGGGACGGCGCAGCAGCGCCGAGTGGGCCAGGCGCGCGAGCTCCGCATCGGCGAGCTCGTGCGATCGGTTCGACGCGTAGTCGGCGATGTCGCCCTCGAGCGCGGTGCCGAGCACCTTGACCATCGACGCCTGCAGCTCGGCCGGCTCGCCGCGCTGCAGCTTGCGCGCCACGTCGAAGGAGAGCTGCCGCAGGCCGGAGACGCGCGCGATGAGCCCGCCGAGCTCGGCGTCGGGCTCCGCCCCGCTCGCGGCGAGCGCCTCGGCGAGCCGCGCCAGCACGGGGAAGCTCGACAGCAGCCGCTCGGGGCCGCTGCGCTCGAACTTCAGCTCGCTGGTCACCTGCTTCCAGCCCTCGCCGATGGTGCCGAAGACGTCGGCGTCCGGCACGAAGAGGCCGTCGAACACGACCTCGTTGAAGTGCGCGGTGCCGTCGATCGACACGATCGGGTTGACGGTGACGCCCGGCTGCCTCAGATCGATGAGGAACTGGCTGAGGCCGGTGTGGCGGTCGCCGCCCTCCATGGGCGAGGTGCGCAGCAGCGCGAAGAACGCGTGCGCCTTGTGGGCGCCCGAGGTCCACACCTTGGCTCCGTCGACCTTCCAGCCGCCGTCGACGCGCGTGGCGCGCGTCTGCACGCTCGCCAGGTCCGAGCCGGCCTCGGATTCGGACATGCCGATGGCGAAGTAGATCTCGCCGCGCGCGATGCCGGGCAGGAAGCGCCGCTTCTGCTCCTCGGTGCCGTACTTCAGCAGCGAGGGCCCGATCTGGCGGTCGGCGATCCAGTGCGCCGCCACCGGGGCGCCTGCCGCGAGCAGCTCCTCGGTGACCACGAAGCGCTCCATGAAGGTGCGCCCCTGCCCGCCGTACTCCGCGGGGATGGTCATGCCGAGCCAGCCGCGGGCGGCCAGCGCGCGGCTGAAGTCCTCGTCCCACTCGCTCAGCCAGCTGTCGATGGCCGGCGTGAACGCGCCGGCCGCCAGCTGCTCGTCGATGAAGCCGCGCACCTCGGCGCGCAGGGCGAGCAGTTCTGAGTCTTCGGTGTCGCTCACGGCACCCTCCCTCTCATAAATACGGACTAGTCGGTATGTTATGGGCGGCGCGCGCCCGCTGTCAACGAGACGGTTCGGGATCGGCCCGGTCCTGCGCAGTCCCCAGCCGGATCCGCGCAGCCCCGTTCACACCCGCTCGAGGATCATGGCGTTCGCCATGCCGCCGGCCTCGCAGATGGCCTGCAGCCCGTAGCGATCCCCGTCGCGCCGCATGCGATGCACCAGGGTCGTCGCGAGCCGCGCCCCCGAGCAGCCGAGCGGGTGGCCGAGGGCGATCGCGCCGCCGTCGGGGTTCAGCCGCTCGGGATCGCCCCCGATGTCGGCGAGCCAGGCGAGCGCCACCGAGGCGAAGGCCTCGTTCACCTCGTAGCTCTCGATGTCGCCGATCCCGAGCCCGGCGCGCTCGAGCGCCTTCCGCGTCGCGCCGATGGGGCCCGTGAGCATCATCACGGGATCGACGCCGGTCGCGGCGAAGCTGCGGAAGCGCGCCAGCGGCCTCAGCCCGAGCTCGGCCGCCTTCTCGGGGGTCGTGATGAGCAGTGCCGCCGCGCCGTCGGAGATCTGGGAGGAGTTGCCCGCCGTGACCACGCCGTTCTCGTCGAACACGGTGCGCAGGCCGCCGAGCGTCTCGAGGGTCGATACCTCGCGAATGCCCTCGTCGGCCGAGACGATCCCCGCCTCCGTCTCCACCGGCACGATCTCGGCGTCGAAGCGGCCCTCGGCGCGCGCAGCGGCGGCCCTCGCGTGCGATTCGAGGCTGAACGCGTCGACCTGCTCGCGGGTCAGTCCCCACTTCGCGGCGATGAGCTCGGCCGATTTGCCCTGCGAGAACTCCTCGCCCGGGTAGCGCGCGGCGATCCCCGGCCCGCGGGCCTCGCCGTGGCCGGAGTTGCGGGTCGACCCCATCGGCACCCGCGACATCGACTCGACGCCCCCGGCCACCACGACGTCGTACTGGCCCGAGACGACTCCGGCCGCGGCGAAGGCGATCGCCTGCTGCGAGGATCCGCAGGCGCGGTCCACGGTCGTGCCAGGCACGGTGTCGGGCCAGCCCGCGGCGAGCGCGGTCCAGCGGCCGATGTTCGACGACTGCTCGCCGATCGTGGTGACGCATCCCCAGATGACGTCCTCGACGATCGCGGGATCGACGCCCGCGCGATCGACGAGCGCCTCCAGCACGCGCGCTCCCAGCTCGACCGGGTGCACGCCGGACAGCCCGCCCCCGCGCCGCCCGACGGGCGTGCGGACGGCTTCGACGATGACTGCTTCTCTCACGGCGCTCCTCTTGTACGATCCACGGGTGGGGTGGAGATCATTCAACATACCGACCGACAGGTATGTTACGCTCATCCCAGGTCGCCGTCGACCCCGAAGTCGCCCCGCATCGAGCCGGGACGCGCAGTCTCAGCGCAGGGATCGACGTCGAGGACGCGGCCGTACAGCTGAAGGCAGGACGGAGAGGCAACTGTGAGAGTCGACATTCTTCACGGACTGGGCAACCCTGGAGGCACCCGCCCCTGGGGAGAGCTGCTGGAACGCTCGCGCCGCCGCATCGCCTACGCCGATCAACTCGGCTTCGACGGCTTCTGGCTGGGCGAGCACCACTTCGACACCGCGGGCACCGACCAGTCCCCCAACCCGGTGATGCTGCTCGCCGACCTCGCCGCCCGCACCGAGAGCATCCGCATCGGCATCGCCGCCGTGATCCTGCCCACCTGGCACCCGATCCGGCTCGCCGAAGACCTCGCGATGCTCGATCACATGACGAACGGCCGCCTCGACGTCGCCCTCAGCCGCGGCATCCTGCAGGCCGAGATCATCAACCTCAACCCCGAGGCCGACCGCAAGGACGACGCCAAGAGCAAGGCCATCTTCGCGGAGAACCTCGCGATGCTGCGCGCCGCCTGGACCGAGGATCCCTTCAGCTGGCACAGCGAGCGCTACCAGATCCCGCAGCCGGGCACCAAGTGGCCCGAGGCATCCGAGAAGTACCTCGACGCCGATGGCAAGGTCATCGGCCTCTCGGTGATCCCGAAGCCCGCGCAGCCGGGCGGTCCGCGCCTCTTCAGCGTCACCGACTCCGCCAGCGGCTTCGCAGCTGCGGCCGAGCAGAACCTGAGCGTCATCACCTGGTTCCCCACCCGCTCGGTGCTCGACGGCCTCACCCGGATCTACCGGGACACCATCGACACGATCGAGCACCCCGACCCCCGCCTGGCGCGCAGCACCGCGATCCTGCGCGGCTTCCTCGTCGCCCCCACCGACGAGGAGGCGCGCGAGCTCACGGAGCCCGAGATCACCGAGACCGTCGAATACATCGACAAGGTGCCGAGCCGCGGCCGCAAGATCTGGCTCGACGCCGGCGAGGATCCCGCCGATCCCGAGATCGCGAACGCGAAGCCGTGGGATCTGCTCTTCGAGCGCGACCACATGCTCGTCGGCTCGCCCGACACCGTCGCCGAGATGATGATCCGCATCGCTCGCGAGCGCGACATCGAGCACTGGCTGCTCGCCACCTACTGCGAGCTCGACGACGAACTCGTCGAGCGATCGATGCGGCTCATGGCCGAGGTCGTGCTGCCGAAGGTGCGCGCGGCGCTCGGCGCGTAGCCTCCCGCTGCGCGCGATCACGACGCCCTCGGGCCACTCGCGGCCGAGCGAGGCGAGCTGCGCGA
>JASGDX010000351.1:0-4291 GCA_047606985.1 Leucobacter sp.
CGTGAAGTCCTGCATGATTACGCGGGCCGGGGTGAACTGGATCTCGGTATCGGGCTCGGCCGAGGGATCCCAGCCCCCGAGCGCTTCGATGTGGGCCTTCGTGACGTTCGCGCCGTCCTCCGTGCGGAGGAGGTTCTCCAGCAGCACCTTCAGGCTGTAAGGCAGACGCTCGTGGCCGGGCACACGATCGATCCGGTAGATCTCGTACTCCCGCTCGCCGACGGCGAGAGTGCTCTTCGCGTCGAAGCTGTTGACGGCTCCCATGAGGCTCCTCCATTGTTCGTCGGCCGAGCAGTCCCGACCGAGCTGCCATTCGTGGACCGAACCAGCCGGTCCGCACCAAAGTCTCTCGATGTCGAGATAACTCTACACCGAATCGGGCACCTCCATTGTCACGCCGGAGGGGCGTTTTGCCCAGTGTTTTCAACGGATTCCGGGCTGGAATCATCTGATGAAGAGGAGGTTCCGCTCGCGTCCTCCCGACCCGCGCCGAGCTGCGCGGACACCCGGCTCAGCACGAGCCAGGTGAGGATCCCGGCGAGCGCGAACAGGGGCACCCCCATGAGCAGACGCGCGAGGCCCAGCGCGTCGGTCGCAGCGGTGTCGCCGTTCCGAGCCGCGGCGTACAGCGGCAGCTGCACGATCAGACGGGCCCCGAACGCCGCGATCCAGAAGAGCGTGCAGACCATCGCCGCCCGGCGCAGCACCGGCTCCTTGCGCCATGCGGTGAGGGATCCGCGCAGGAAGCCGAGCAGCAGCCCGATGAGCGGCCAGCCCACGAGCAGCGAGATCGTGTGCGCGGCGATCCACGCGGCGTTGATCCAGAAGCCGGGCAGGTAGTAGTCCTCGCCGCGTCCGGTGAACAGCGTCACGGCGACGCAGACGGCGACGCCGAGCGCTCCGGCCAGCGCGGCCTGCATGGTCTCGCGGCGTATGAGCCTCCACGCGAAGAACACGGCGGCCAGCACCAACGGCGCGATCGCCGAGATGCGGGCGTCGCGGGTGAACACGAAGGCGGCGAGATAGACGGTCGCCGGCAGCAGGGTCTCGGCGATTCCGCGCCAGCCGCCGATCGCCTCGAGCATGCCGCGGGCGGAGACCGCCTCGCCGTGCAGCCCGGCATCGACGACGCGGCCCAGACCTCCGCCCGCCGCGGGCTTCTCGGCCGGCGCCTGCCCGCTCACGCCTGCCGCACCGCGCCCTGCTGGGGCTGGGGCTGGGCCTGTACCCCGGCGGGCACCTTGAGCGCCAGCAGCTCGCTCGGCGGCATCGGCTGCTCGCCGCGCACCACGACGAGCTCGCGGAAGAGCTCGATCACGCTCTCGCGCGCAGCAGCGTCGACCGCGGCCTTGCCCATGATCACGCCGCGCAGCATCCAGCGCGGTCCGTCGACGGCGACGAAGCGCACGACGCGGGTGCCGCCGCCCTGCTCGGCCGGGACCGGGCTCTGCACGAGCAGCTCGGGGCCGAGCGATCCCGACTCCTCGGTCACGCTGGCGCCCTGGGCCGTCATCTGCTGCTGCAGCTCGGCGCGCACGCCGTGCCACAGGCCCGTCGACTTGGGCGCGGCGAAGGCCTGCACCTGCAGCAGCGACTCCGCGTACTCGAGCGACACCGCGACCACGCGGTTCGCGCGCTCGTCGACCTCGAGCCGCAGTTGCAGTCCCTCGCGGGGCGCCACCTTGATGCCGCCGAGATCGACGTAGGGGCGCATCGCCGGCACCTCGCTGGCGTCGAACGGACCCTCCTCCGCGCGATCATCCGGAGCCGACTTCGAATCGTCGATCTCGACAACGGCCTCCTCGCGCAGCTCGACCTCGTCGGCAGCGCCCTGCTCTGCTTCGCTCATCTTCCACACTTCCTTGTCCACGCCCCTCGCCGGGGCTCGCTGCGCCGCGTGCTCGCGCGGCTGAGAATTCGTTTCGGGATCAGTCCCGCACTCCCGTCGAGCCGAAGCCGCCGGCGCCGCGTTCGCTCTCCGGCAGCTCGTCCACCGGCACGAACACGGCCCGCGACACCGGCGTGAAGATCACCTGGGCGATCCGGTCCCCCGGCTCCACCCGGAACTCGTGCTCCCGGTCGGTGTTCAGCAGCGTCACCTTGATCTCGCCACGGTACCCGGCGTCGATCGTTCCGGGCGAGTTGACCACGGTGATCCCGTGCTTCGCGGCGAGGCCGCTGCGCGGCACGACGAAGGCGGCGTACCCCTCGGGCAGCGCGATCGAGACGCCCGTGCCGATCAGCGCGCGCTCGCCCGGGGCGAGCACGACCGCCTCGGCCGCGCGCAGATCGGCACCGGCGTCATCGGCGTGCGCGTACCTCGGCGGGTTCTCCGCCCGGATGGGGATCTCAACGACATCGGTCACCCGGACAGGCTACCGGATCGAGCGCGGGGCGGGCTGGGACGGCGCGATGCGCGGCGCTCCCGGTGAATCCGATGGAGCGCTCGGAGGATAATGGGGACATGACCGGATCCGCCTCCCCCGACGTCTCTGTCCGCAGCTATCGCGAACGCCTCGTTCCGGGAGTCGGCCTCTTCATCGCCGTGCTGCTGGTGATCCCCGCCGTCACCCTCGTGCTCACCCCGGTGAACGCCGCGCTCGCGCTTCCGACGGGAATCGTCCTGTACCTCATCGTCGCGGCCGTGCTGCTGCTGCTCAGCCCGACGATCGAGCTGGCCGACGGCATGCTCGTCGCCGGACGAGCGCGGATCCCGACCCGCCAGCTGGGCCGCATCGAGATGCTCGGCGCCGAGGGGCTCCGCGCCGCCATCGGGCCCGGCCTCGACGCGCGCAGCTACTTGCTGGTGCGCGGGTGGATCCACCGCGGGCTGCGCATCGAGAACGTCGATCCGGCGGATCCCGCGCCAGTCTGGATCCTCACCACCCGCCATCCGCAGCGGCTCGCCGAGGCGATCGAGGCGGCCAGGGGCGCCGCCGGTTGAACGGAGCCCACGGAGTCGAAACCCGGCGCGCGGGCCCTTGATTTCGACTCCGCTCGATCAGCGGGACGACTCCGCTCGATCAGCGGGAACGCTGGCGTGTTTCAGTTCGAGCATTCGGCGCACACCGGCCCGAGGTCGGTCTCGTGGTCGATCTGGGAGCGGTGGCGCACGAGGAAGCAGCTGACGCAGGTGAACTCGTCCTCTTGCTGCGGCAGCACGATGACGTCGAGCTCGACGTCCGAGAGATCCGTGCCGCCGATGAACATGCTCGGGTTGTCCGCGTCCTCCGAGTCGAGCGCCGAGGCACCCTTCGCCGGGCCGCGTTCCTTCAGCGCCTCGATCGACTCGGCATCTTCCTCGGACTTGCGCGGGGCGTCGTAATCGGTGGCCATTCTCTCCTGCATTCCCGTGCCGTGCGACGGCACTTCCAACCTGCGAGCGGCCATAGTCTGCCTTACGATCAGCATCCGACGCAAACTTTGCGACTGCGAGTTCTCTGAGCGCGAAGCCCGGCGGGCGAACTTCGTCACGCGCCGAGTCAATGCCGGCCATTCCGTCCGCACTGTGGCAGCCTGGTTCGCGAATCTCAAACGGGATGCACGCGCCCCGGGGCGACGCGCTCACGCGATGTGAAGGAAGCTTCTGATGGACGAACTGCGCTTTGTGCGACGCGAGGACCGCTCGCTGATCGTTGCCGACGACGCCGGCGAGGAGTTCCGCCTGCTCGTCGACGACGCGATGCTGAGCGAGCTCCGCCATCTCGGACGGAAGGAGCGGGGGGAGGACACCTCCAAGGTGCGGCCGCGCGAGATCCAGGCGCTCATCCGCGCGGGTAGGAGCCGCGCGCAGGTGGCCAAGGAGACCGGGCTCGACGAGGCCGACATCGAGCGCTACGAGGAGCCCGTGCTGGCCGAGAGGCGCTACATCCTCGAGCGCGCCCACGCCGTCCCCGTGCGCACCGACGCCACCGACGACGCCGACCAGCGCTTCGGCGAGGTGATCGCCGAGCGGCTCATCGCTCTCGGCGCCGACACCAGCGAGTGGGAGTCGTGGCGCGACGAGGAGGCCGGCTGGATGATCAGCCTCGAGTTCATCTCCCACGACGTCGCCCATCGCGCCGTCTGGTCGTTCGAGCATCGCAAGGCCGTGCTCTCCCCCGTCAACCCCGACGCGGTGAACCTCTCGAAGCAGGGGACGGTCGGCGACCGGCTCATCCCGAAGCTCCGAGCCGTCGACGACGCGGAGAAGTCGGGCCGCTTCGACTCCGACGCCTTCGACACCTCCCAGCTGCCGATCGGGGCCGGGGACGTCGAGGCCGATCCCGAGCCGTCGCGGACGCCGGACGCC
>JASGDX010000352.1:0-7725 GCA_047606985.1 Leucobacter sp.
GCTGCACCCCCTCGTCTGCGCCGCCTTCAATGCCGACTTCGACGGCGACCAGATGGCCGTGCACCTGCCGCTGTCGTTCGAGGCCCAGGCCGAGGCCCGCGTGCTGATGCTCGCGTCGAACAACATCCTGAAGCCGTCGGACGGCCGTCCGGTGACCCTGCCCTCGCAGGATATGATCATCGGCCTGCACCACCTCACCACCATCAAGCCGGACGCCCCCGGCACCGGCCGCGCGTTCGGCTCGATCGCCGAGGCGATCCTGGCGATGGACGAGGGATCGCTCGACCTCGGTGCGAAGGCGAAGATCCGCCTCATCGGCTACACCGATGACTCAGGTGCGACCCACGACAAGCCCGTGCTCGTGGAGACCTCCCTCGGACGCGCCATCTTCAACGAGGCGCTGCCGGCCGACTACCCGTACTTCGAACGGGTCGCCGACAAGGGCAGCCTCTCCGGCCTGGTCAACGACCTCGCGGAGCGCTACCCGAAGGTGGAGGTCGCGGCGACGCTCGACCGCATCAAGGACGCCGGCTTCTACTGGGCCTCGCGCTCGGGCGTGACCGTGGCGCTCTCCGACATCGTGACCCCGGCCGACAAGGGCGAGATCATCGCCGAGCACGAGAAGCGCGCTGCCAAGGTGCAGCGCGACTACGACCGGGGCATGATCAGCGACGCCGATCGCCACAAGGCGCTGACCGAGATCTGGACCGAGGCGACCGACGAGGTGGCCGCGGCCATGCGCGAGTCGTTCCCGGCCGACAACACCATCTTCCGCATGGTGTCGTCGGGCGCCCGAGGCAACTGGCTGCAGATCCGCAACATCGCCGGCATGCGCGGCCTCGTGTCCAACCCGAAGGGCGAGATCATCCCGCGCCCGATCATCAACTCGTACCGCGAGGGCCTGTCGGTGGCGGAGTACTTCATCGCGACCCACGGCGCCCGCAAGGGCCTCGCCGACACCGCGCTGCGCACGGCCGACTCGGGCTACCTGACCCGTCGTCTGGTCGACGTCTCGCAGGACGTCATCATCCGCGAGGAGGACTGCGGCACCCGTCGCGGCCTCGACCTGCTGATCGCCGCGGAGGACGCCAACGGCGTGCTGGTCCGCGACGAGAACGTGGAGAACTCGGTGTACGCCCGCACCCTGGCGGCCGACGCATCGGCGCCCGACGGCACCGTGGTCGCGACCGCGGGCGAGGACGTCGGCGATGTGCTCATCGACAAGCTCGTGGCCGGCGGCGTGACCGAGATCAAGGTGCGCTCCGTGCTCACCTGCGAGTCGGCGGTCGGCGTCTGCGCGACCTGCTACGGCCGCTCGCTGGCCACGGGTCAGCGCGTCGACATCGGCGAGGCCGTCGGCATCATCGCCGCGCAGTCGATCGGCGAGCCGGGCACCCAGCTCACGATGCGCACCTTCCACACCGGTGGCTCTGCCTCGGCCGACGACATCACGCAGGGTCTGCCCCGCGTGCAGGAGCTCTTCGAGGCGCGCACACCCAAGGGCGCGTCTCCGATCGCCGAGGCCGCCGGCCGCATCACGATCGAGGACACCGAGAAGAGCCGCCGCATCCTCCTCACGCCCGACGACGGCACGGAGGAGAAGGCGTACCCGGTGCTGAAGCGCGCCACGCTGCTCGTCGAGGACGGCGACCACGTCGAGCTCGGCCAACCGTTCCTCGCGGGCACGCTCGACCCGAAGGACATCCTGCAGGTCGGCTCCACGGAGAACGGCAAGCATATCCCGGGCGAGCGCGCGGTGCAGAAGTACCTCGTCGAGGGCGTGCAGGGCGTGTACCGCTCGCAGGGCGTGCCGATCCACGACAAGCACATCGAGGTGATCGTGCGCCAGATGCTGCGCAAGGTGACCGTGGTGGATCACGGCGAGACCGAGCTGCTCCCCGGCGAGCTCGTCGACCGCGCCCGATACCAGCGGATCAACCGCGAGGCGCTGCTCGAGGGCAAGCGCGCCGCGACCGCGCGCCCCGAGGTCATGGGCATCACCAAGGCCTCGCTGGCGACCGAGTCGTGGCTGTCCGCCGCGTCGTTCCAGGAGACCACCCGCGTGCTCACGCAGGCGGCGATGGAGGGATCGAAGGATCCGCTCATCGGCCTCAAGGAGAACGTCATCATCGGCAAGCTCATCCCGGCGGGCACCGGACTGAGCACCTACCGCGACGTCGACGTCGAGGCGACCGAGGAGGCGAAGGCGGAGCGCTACCCGAACCGCCTGTTCGCGACCGAGGGCGCCTTCGACGAGAACGACCTGTCGTTCGTGGACTTCGACAGCTTCACCGCCGACGAGTTCAACCCGGGCAACTACAGCTGATCCGGACCTTCGCGAGGGGCGTCCGTGCTGCGGCACGGGCGCCCCTCGCGCTTTTTTCGCCGTGCCGCGCGCGTGAGCCCGTCAACGGCGGCGGTGGCTTGTAGGGTGTCGGTGAAGTGTTGGCGCCTGGCACCCGGGCGCACCGTGCCGTGACGAGAGGTGAAGCCATGAGCGAGGACCGCGAGACCCCCGCATCGAGAGCAGCGGAGGCGTCCGAGGCCTCCTCGAGCCCAGGTGCTCCGGTTCAGGAGTCCGAGGCGAGCCTCATCGAGGTGCTCGAGGCCGTCGAGCGCTCGCGCGGCGCGGCCTCCGAGTCTGAGGCCAAGGATCCCGAGCCGGCCGCCGCTGAGCCCGGCGAGTCGGCGCCCGACGCCGCGTCCTCGACCGATGCGGAGACGCCGGTCGTCCCCGATCCCGAGGCCTCCGAGCTCGCCCGCCGCCAGGCCGTCTCGGAGATCGACACGCAGATCAACCTCGACGTCCCCGGCTCGGCCGACGCCGATGCCGATGCATCGCGCATCGTCTCCCTCGACGAGCTCCCGAGCGCCGCCGCGGTCGATTCCCCGGTGCGCGACGGCGAGATCCGCCTCAGCGCCGACCACCCGATGGCGGCGCTCTACATGCAGACCCCCGCGCCCCCAGAGGTCAAGGGCAACCGCGGCGCAGGCATCCTGATCTCCGTGCTCGGCGCGCTGGGCTTCGCGCTCGTGTACGCGGGCGTGCTCGCCCTGTGGCTGTCCCCCTCGCTGGCGCCCTCCCAGTTCGTCGACGGGCTGCTGCAGTACGCGCTGTCGTGGGGCTTCGTCGCGGCGGCGCTGGCGTTCCTCGTCGGCCTGGTCGTGCTGGTGCTCATCATGGGCCGCGCCGGCTGGTGGGCCTACGTGCTCGGCGGGTTCTTCGTGGGGGCGCTGGTGTGGGCCGCCGCGACCGTCGGCTATGCCGCCGCGGCCGAGGGCTTCGGCGCGCTGTTCGAGCGAGCGCCCGTCGAACTGGCGCAGAAGTTCGGTCTGGCGGTGCCCGCGATCGCCGCCGGCCTGGTCGCTCGTGAGGTGACGGTCTGGTTCGGTGCCTGGATCGGGTCGCGCGGTCGCCGCATGAAGCGGCGCAACGCCGAGGCCCTCGCGGAGTACGAGGCGGCGCTCGCCGAGGCCCAGGCGAACCGGCCATGAGCTCGGGCTCCCGTCGCGGGGTGACTCGCGGATACGTCGGGGGCCTTCTCGCGGCCGCCGTGATCGTCGCGGCCGCCCTGCTCATCGCGGTCTGGGGCCTGCTGGCGCTCGCCTTGCAGCGCGACCCGGTCACCAGCGGCGGCGTCCCGGTGTGGGCGGCGCCCGTGGCGCTCGCCGTGGTGCTGGCGCTGCTGGGCTGGGCGCTGTGGCAGCAGGCGCTCGTGCTGCTGCGGGGCAGACGCCGGCCGGCGTGGAGCATCATCGTCGCGATCTCGTTCGGCGCCTATTTGGTCTGGTGCCTGATCGGCATCCTCGCCGGACTCTCCATCGACGAGACGTGGGTGAGCCTGTTCGCGGCCTCCCTCGTGCCGATCTGCGCTGCGGCGTCCCTGCTGTTCTGGGCGGTGCTCGCGAGGCGCCTGTACACGGATCGCCCGGTGCCGCAGTGGCCGTGGGAGCGGCGGAACGAGGAGGGGCCCGACTGGGCGATCGGCGAGGACGGCGCCGCCCGGGATCGGGAATCGTCCGACGGCCCAGAATCGGGCGACGACCCGCGCGATGACGGCGGTCGCGACTGGCGGGAGCGGTGATCGTGGCGGGGACGATCGAGGAGCGGGTCGACGCGGCGGTCGACGCCTGGCTGCGCTGGGTGCCGCGCTGGGAGCCTGGAACGCATCGCGGGCGCTCCCGGCTGTGCCGCCGGTGCACGGGATCGCCGATCCTCGCGGCGGCGGGGATCGCCGGCGACGTGCCGCACCAGGTGACGCACGCCCTCGTCTCCCGTATGCAGCGCATCATCGACAGGCGCGTCGACGAGTTCACGGAGCGCGAACTGCCGACGCTGCACGCCGAGCTCGCAGGGGCCGAGATCTGGCAGGCCGGCGGCTACGATCCCGCGGCGGGCCTCGCCCCCGAGTACGAGGGGCTGGATCCCGATCCCGAGCCGGATGAGGGGGAGCAGCCGTTCCTCTTCACCCTCGCCGGCCTCGCGGAGGAGAGCCGGCCGGAGCCGCCGCTGCCGCGCCCGCCGCTGAGCGCGGAGGAGAAGCAGCGGCTGCGCAGGGAGATCGAGCTGGCCGACCGCTGCGCGGAGGAGGCGGGCCGCGAGGCGTGCTTCGCCCTCATGCGGCACCGGGCCCGCATCGAGGCGGCGATCCACCGCTTCGTCGAGCCGCAGATCCAGGCCATGCTCGACGAGCTGAGCCGCAACCTCGAGCCCCCGCGGTAGGGGTGGCCCGCGACCTCCACTCGGTGAGCGGGGCCACTCCGCTGATCGAGAGACCGAGGAACGAGGGAACCGAGATCACGGGACCCGGGTTTTCGACCCTTCGACTCGCTTCGCTCGCTCTGCACGGCGCTCGTCGCAAGCTCCTCGCTCAACCGGCGGTGACCGCCTACAGCCCGAGCTTCGCCTGCACGTCCTTCAGCGAGGGGTTCGTCGCGGCGGTGCCGTCGGGGTAGATCACCGTCGGCACGGTCTGGTTGCCGCCGTTGACCTCCTCGACGAGCTCGGGCGTGCCGGGGGTGTGCTCGATGTCGACCTCGGTGTACCCGATGCCGGTCTTGTCGAGCATCAGCTTGAGGCGCTTGCAGTACCCGCACCACTCGGTCGAGAACATGGTGATGGTGCCGGCGGCCGGCACGAAATCCTGGAGCGAAGCGGTCATGTCTCCAGGATACGCGCATCGCCCCGCGCCCGGTTCCGCCCGCGACGAATCCCGACGGCCTGTTCCGCTATAGTTATACCCGATGCAGAAAATCGATGCCATGGTGGAGATGGCTTCCGTCACGCGGCGCTACCGCGGCGGAACCGGCGAGGTGACCGCCCTCTCCGGCGTCGACCTGCGCATCGAGGCCGGAGAGATCTTCGGCATCCTCGGCGAGAGCGGTGCGGGCAAATCGACGCTGCTGCGCCTGCTGGGAGGCCTCGAGGCGCCGAGCGAGGGGCGAGTCGTGATCGACGGCACCGATCTCGCGGCGCTGTCCACCGCGGCGCTCCGCGCGAAGCGGCGCGGGATCGGCACCGTCTTCCAGGGATTCAACCTGCTCGCCAACCGCACCGCCAGGCAGAACGTCGAGCTGCCGCTCCGCCTGCAACGGCAGCGGGATCCCGAGCGCGTCGACCTGCTGCTCGACTTCGTCGGGCTGCGGGATCGCGAGCACTCGTACCCGGCGCAGCTGTCGGGCGGCCAGCGGCAGCGCGTGGCCATCGCCCGTGCCCTCGCCACACGGCCCTCGATCCTGCTCTGCGACGAGCCGACGTCGGCGCTCGACGCCAGCACCACCCGCGACATCCTGCGCCTGCTCACCCGCACGCGCGACGCGCTCGGCACCACCGTCGTCATCGTGACGCACGAGCTCGACGTGGTGAAGGCGATCTGCGGACGCGCGGCCGTGTTCGAGGCGGGGCGCCTGGTCGATCTCATCGAGGTCGCCGGCCGCGAGGCGGCGGCCGATCAGGGCTACGCGGAGCACGCGCGGAGGTTCCTGGAATCGTGACCGAGATCATCGGGGCGCTGGTCGAGTACCAGGACAAGATCGTGCAGGCCATCGCCGAGACCGGCGTGATGGTGGGCATCGCGCTCGCCGCCGCGGTGCTGCTCGGGCTGCCGCTCGGCACGATCATCTACCTCACCCGAGCGGGCGGTCCGGCTGAGAACCGGGCCGTGTGGCTCGCAGCCGACCTCTACGTGACCGTGGTGCGCTCCTTCCCCTTCCTGCTCTTCGTGGTGTTCCTGATCCCGCTCACGCGCCTCATCTTCGGCACCACCTTCGGCACGATCGCCGCGAGCTTCCCGATGTGCTTCGTCGCCGTCGCCATCTACGCGCGCCTCGTCGAGCAGATTCTGCTCGAGCTGCCGAGCGGCCTCACCCAGGCCGCCGCCTCGATGGGGGCGACCACGCCGCAGCTGATCTGGCGGTTCCTGCTGGTGGAGGCGCGATCCGGCCTCGTCTACGCGCTGACCTCGGCGACGATCAGTCTCGTGTCGTACTCGACCGTGCTCGGCGTCGTCGGCGGCGGCGGCATCGGCGACTTCGCCATGCGCTACGGCTACCAGAACTACCAGTTCACCCTGATGTACGTCACGATCACCATCATCATCCTGTGCGTGCTGGCCATCCAGGCCGTCGGGCACCGGGTGTCGAGAGCGCTCGACAAGCGCTGATCCCGAGTCGTGACAGCCGATTCCGAACCCCGAAACGAGGAGCCCGAATGAAGACCCGCATCCGCCGTACCGCCCTGGCCGCACTCGCCGCCGCGGCCGTCGCTGCCCTCGCGCTCACCGGCTGCGCATCGTCCCAGAGCGGATCAGATGCGGGCGAGGAGGGCGCGGGGAAGACGGTGACCATCAAGGTCGCCGCGAGCAACACCCCCATGACCGACATCGTCGAGGCGGCGGGCGAGGCCATCGCGCCGGGCTACGAGGTCGAGCTCGTCGAGGTCTCCGACTACGTGCAGCCCAACGTGATGCTGCAGAACGGCGAGATCGACGCCAACCTCGTGCAGTTCGAGCCGTTCATGGAGGCCTTCAACGAGGCGAACGACGCATCGCTCGTCGCGGTGCAGCCGGTCTACCTCGTGGTCGGGGCCTACTACTCCAAGAAGTACGACAGCCTCGACGAGCTGCCGCAGGGTGCCAAGGTGGTGATCCCCTCCGATCCGGCGAACACCGGCCGTGCGCTGCAGATGCTCGCCGACGAGAAGGTGATCGGGCTCGATCCGGAGGTCGAGCGCTACGAGGCGACGCTCGACGACATCGCCGAGAATCCGAAGGGCATCGAGTTCACGCAGGTCGAGTTCGCGAACATCAACGCGGCATACGAGGAGGCCGACGCCGTGATGAACATCCCCTCTGGCGCCCGCCAGATCGGCCTCTACCCCGACACCGACGGCCTCGCGGTCAACAAGGACGAGCGCTTCGCGATGCAGCTCGTCACCCGCGAGGACAACCAGGACACCCCCGAGATCGAGGCGCTCAAGCAGGCGATCACGAGTGACCACGTGCGCGAGGTCATCGAATCGCTCGAGGTGCCGCCGGCCTTCTGAGCGGTTCGGGATCGGGCCTCGCCCCGGGCTGGCCGTAGCCCCGGGCTGGCCGTTGCTCCGGGCTGGGGCGGGAACGCGGTCGCTGCCGGTGCGACGGTCGCTGCCGGTACGAGAATCGCTGCCGGTACGAGAATCGTTGCCGAGCGGAGGATTTTCCGGCTGGATTCGACGAAGCAGCCGGA
>JASGDX010000353.1:0-2662 GCA_047606985.1 Leucobacter sp.
GGGCTTGCCGACCGTGAGCTCGAAGCCCTCGCGGCGCATGTTCTCGACGAGGATCGCGAGCGCGAGCTCGCCGCGGCCCTGCACCTCCCACGCGTCGGGGCGGTCGGTGTCGACGACGCGGATCGACACGTTGCCGATGAGCTCGCGGTCGAGGCGGTCCTTGATCATGCGCGCGGTGAGCTTGTGGCCCTTGACCTTGCCGACGAGCGGCGAGGTGTTGGCGCCGATGGTCATCGAGATGGCCGGCTCGTCGACCGAGATGGTCGGCAGCGGGCGCACGTCCTCGGCGTCGGCGATCGTCTCGCCGATGGTGATGTCCTCGATGCCCGCGATGGCGACGATGTCGCCGGGGCCCGCCTGCTCGGCCGGGTAGCGGGTGAGCGCCTTGGTGAGCATGAGCTCGGTGATGCGCACGTTCTGCACGGAGCCGTCGTGCTTCACCCAGGCGACGGTCTGACCCTTCTTGATCCAGCCGTGGTGCACGCGCAGCAGCGCGATGCGGCCGAGGAACGGCGACGAGTCGAGGTTGGTGACGTGCGCCTGCAGCGGGTGCTCATCGTCGAAGGAGGGGGCGGGCACGCGCTCGAGGATCGTCTCGAACAGCGGCTCGAGGTCGAGGTTGTCGGGCAGCGAGCCGTCGGCCGGGCGATGGTGCGAGGCGGCCCCGGCCCGGCCGGAGAGGTAGACGGTGGGCACGTCGAGCACGGCGTCGACGTCGATGTCGGGGTGGTCCTCGGAGAGGTCGGAGGCGAGGCCGAGCAGCAGGTCCTGCGCCTCGCCCTCGACGGCCTCGATGCGGGCGTCGGGACGGTCGGTCTTGTTGACCGCGAGGATCACGGGCAGGTGCGCCTCGAGCGCCTTGCGCAGCACGAAGCGGGTCTGCGGCAGCGGGCCCTCGGAGGCGTCGACGAGCAGCACGACGCCGTCGACCATGGAGAGAGCGCGCTCGACCTCGCCGCCGAAGTCGGCGTGGCCGGGGGTGTCGACCACGTTGATGACGATGGGGCCGCCAGCCGCGTGCGCGCCCTCGTAGGTGATCGCGGTGTTCTTCGCGAGGATCGTGATGCCCTTCTCGCGCTCGAGGTCGTTGGAGTCCATGACTCGGTCGTCGACCTCGGCGTGCGCGTCGAAGGAGTTGGTCTGACGCAGCATGGCGTCGACGAGAGTGGTCTTGCCGTGGTCGACGTGTGCGACGATGGCGACGTTGCGGAGGTCTTCGCGAGTGGCGAGAGCCATAGAGGTGGAGTCCTAACGAGACGAGCGGAGCGTCGGCACGGCAGGAGGCCGGGTGAGCTGCGGGATCGATCCGCGCGGGCACCGCAAGATGCCGACATACCATCTTAGCTGACCGAATCGCCGGGAACTCCCCAGAGCTCACATCCACACAGGATCGTATATGATCAGACGATGACTGCGCGGCCCGGGCTCACTCCCCCGCTGCTCGGCGTACTCTCGTTCCTCGCGGCGGTCGGCCCGTTCGCCACCGACCTTTACCTGGCCTCCTTCACCGAGATCGCGAGGGATCTCGGCGCGGCGCCTTCCTCCGTGCAGCTCACGCTCACGGCGTTCCTCATCGGCATGGGCGCTGGACAGCTCGTCCTCGGCCCGCTGTCGGATCAGCTCGGGCGCAGGCCGGTGCTCGTGTGGGCGCTCGCCGTGTTCGCCGCTTCCAGCATCGTCATGGTCTTCTCGCCGAACATCGCCGTGTTCATCGCCCTGCGTCTGCTGCAAGGCGTCTCGGGCGCCGCCGGGGTCGTCGTCTCGCGCGCCATCGCCGTCGATCTGTCCGAAGGTGCCGCCGCGATCCGCGCCATCAGCCTCATCGCGATGTTCGTCGGGCTCGGCCCGCTGCTCGCACCCCCGATCGGCGGCGCGATCCTCACCCTCGGCGACTGGCGCGCGGTGCTCGCCGTGCTCGCGGGGATCGCGACGCTCATGTTCCTGCTCGCCGCGCTCTTCGTGCCCGAGTCGCTGCCGCATCGCGCGCGCAGCTCCGCAGGGCCCGCACCCGCGCTTCGCAGCTTCGGAGAGCTGCTCCGGGATCGCCGCTTCCTGTTGCTCACCTGCGTCTTCGGCCTCGGATTCGGCGGCATGATGTCGTACATCTCCGCCTCGCCGTTCGTCGGGCAGAGCGTGCTCGGCATGCCGCCGCTGCTCTACTCGCTCGCCTTCGCGGCCGGCGCGGCCGCCATGATCGTGGCCAACATGATCAACGCGCGGCTCGCCGGCCGCGTGCCCGCTCAGCGCATGATGCTGATCGGTACCGGGATCGCGCTCGCCTCGGGTCTCGCACTCGCGATCTGCGGCGCGACGGGCACGCTCTCCCCCGCCCTCTTCATCGTCTGCGCCTTCGCGCTCACCGGCGGCACCGGCCTCAACATGTCGAACGCGAGCGCGGTCGCGCTGCTGCGCGCGGGCGAGAGCCGGGGTGCGGGATCCGCATTGCTCGGAGCATCCCAGTTCGCCGTCGGCGGCCTCGCGTCGCCCGTCGTCGGCGCCTGGGGCGAGCACACGGCGCTGCCGATGTCGCTGGCGGTGCTGGTCTCTTCGCTGCTCGCGTTCGCGGGTGCGGCGCTCTACGTCCGCCGCACCCGCTAGCCCTGCCCAACCACCCCTCTGGAAATTGTGGGCGCTCTGCCTGCAGAACCCCAAGGATTCTGCA
>JASGDX010000354.1:0-5232 GCA_047606985.1 Leucobacter sp.
CGCCCGTGTCGTATTTCCTGGGCAAGGCCGGCATGATCCTCGTCACCTCGCTCGCGCAGACCGCGCTGCTGCTCGCCTTCGCAGCGATCGCGCTGCGGGTGGCGCTGCCGACGGATCCTGCGCTGTGGCTGCGCTTCGCGTGGCTGTTCGTGCTCGGGATCGCGACCATGACCCTGCTGGGCGTCGCGCTCGCCGCGGTGCCGCGGTCCTCGCGCAGCGCGACCGCGGTGGTGCTGCCGATCGTGCTGCTACTGCAGTTCGTCTCGGGCGTGTACCTGCAGTTCACGATGCTGCCGGAATGGTTGCAGAACGTCGCCTCGGTGTTCCCGCTGAAGTGGCTGGCGCAGGGGATGCGCTCGGTGTTCCTGCCCGAGCACTTCGCGGCGTCGGAGCCGTCGGGCGACTGGGATCTCGGGCTCGTCGCACTGAACCTCGCGATGTGGTTGGCGGTGGGCCTCGTCGCCAGCCGCCTCACGTTCAGGTGGCAGCGGCGGACTTGAGCGGACGCGAAGCGTTCGCGTCCTCCGCTGGTGCCGCTACAGCGGCAGCCCACGGAGCGCAGCGCGGGGTGAGCGGCGGACTTGAGCGGACGCGCCGGCGTTCGCCGGCCGTCGCCGGTGCCGCCGGTGCCGCCCACGGAGGGCCCGCCGAGCGGAGCGAGGGGTGAGCGGAGGACATAGAGGACGCGAAGCGTTCGCGTCCTCCGCTGGTGCCGCCCATGGTGGCAGCCCGCGGAGCGCAGCCGTCGGCGCTACAGCGGCGGGCCCGCGGAGCGGAGCCGCCGACCGTTTGTCGGAGGTCTGTGGAAGGGTATGAGCATGAGGACGATCGAAGCGACCGCGACCGCGACCGCGACCGCGGCAGCAGCGGACCGGTGCGCCCGCCCGCTGCGCTGGTGGGATCTCGGGGTGTCCGCGATGCTGGCGGTGATGGCCGTGCTCGGCGTCGCCGAGGTCGTCCTCGACGATCCTCCTGGCACCGCGCTCGACCTCGCCGTGTCCGTCGGAGCGCTCGTCCTGATCGCGGTCTGGTATCTCGCGCTCGGCCGCGCCGCGCTGCGTCGGGCGGTGCAGGAGATCCCGCCGAGCCGCATCGATCTCGTCTCGCTGGGCCTGCTCGTGCTGCTGGTCGGCGGGGCCGTCGCGATCCTGGCGAGCTACGCGACGCTGCAGGCGCTCGCCTATCCCGTGATCTGGACGATCGCGGCCCGCTACCGCGACGCAGTGCTCTGGAGTGCGGTGCTCTCGCTCGCGGTGGGGGCGGGGCTCGCGGTCTCCTTCTTCCGCTTCGGAGTGGTGGGCGGCTTCGGCGGGGTGGCGGCGATCGTGCTGCTCTCGTTCGCGTTCTCCGTGGTGATGGGCACCTGGATCACCCGCATCTTCGACCAGGGGGAGCGGTACCGGCTGCTCGCCGAGCAGCTGCGGCGCTCCCAGCAGGAGGTGGCCGCGCTGTCGCAGGAGGCCGGGGCGGTCGCCGAGCGGGAGCGGCTGTCGCGCGAACTGCACGACACGCTCACGCAGACGCTCGCGGGCCTGGTGATGCTGAGCGAGCAGGCGGATCGCGCGCTGGCGGCCGGGGAGACCGAGCGGGCGCGGGATCGCCTCGGCCGCGTCGCCTCCGCCGCCCGGGAGGCGGTTGCCGAGGCGCGGGCGCTCGTCGCCACCACGCAGCCGCTCGGCGACGGCGGGCTCGAGGCCTCGATCGAGCGGGTCTCGGCCCGGTTGCGGGCCGATGCCGGGCTCGACGTGCGCTGCCGGCTGGAGCCCGTGCCGCTCGACCGCGAGCGGCAGGCCGTGCTGCTGCGCGCAGCGCAGGAGGGGCTGGCGAACGCGCGCAAGCACGCGCGCGCCGCGATCGTGCGCGTGAGCCTCGCGACCGACCCGTCGGGCGGTGCGCTGCTGCGCGTGGAGGACGACGGGGTGGGCCCAGGCGCGCGGAGCGAGCGCCCGGACGGCTTCGGCCTGAGCGGGCTCGCCGATCGGGTGCGGCACGTCGGCGGGGAGGTGCGCTTCGGCCCGGGACCGGCGGGCGGTGCGCTTCTGGAAGTGCGCGTGCCGGCGTCCGGGGGCGCGGAGCAGTCTGAGCCCGGGTCCGCTGCGGTCGCGGGATCCGGAGCGTCGGTCTACTCCGGCGGGGCTGCGGGATCCGCGCGCCCGGGTGCGACGGGAGCGACCCGCTTCTCGTCTGGCGGCGGCTCTGTCGGCGCCGATTCTGCGGGTGCGGATCCTGTCGGTGTCGATCCTGCCGGTGCGGATCTCGCCGGTGCGGATCTCGCCGGTGCGGATCTCGCCGGTGTCGATCCTGCCGGTGTCGATCCCGTTGGTGTCGAGCCTGGGGGTGTCGAGCCTGAGGGTGCTGATCCTGCGGGTGCCGGTCCTGAGGGCGGCGGCCCCGAAGGCGCCGGTCTCGCCGGTACGCGCCCGGCGGGTTCCGGGGCCGAGAGGGGAGCGGGATCGTGATCCGAGTGCTGGTGGCCGACGACCACCCGATCGTGCGCGCGGGCATCGTGGGGCTGCTCGACACCGAGCCCGACTTCGAGGTGGTCGCCGAGGCGTCCTCGGGGGAGGAGGCGGTGCAGCTGGCGGCGGTGAGCCGTCCCGATGTGGTGCTCATGGATCTGCGCATGCCCGGCATCGGCGGCGTGGAGGCGACCCGTCTCGTCGCCCATGCGGCGGACCGCGGCGCGGCGGACGGCAGTGCCGCGGCGGACGGCAGTGCCGCGGTCGGCGAGAGCCGGCCGGGGGAGGGAGCAGCGCCCTCCGCGGACGCCTCGCCGCGCGTGCTCGTGTTCACCACGTACGAGGACGACGACCAGATCCTCGCCGCGATCGAGGCCGGCGCGAGCGGGTACCTCGTGAAGGCGGTGCCGGCGGAGGAACTCGCGGCCGGGGTGCGGGCCGTGGCCGCGGGGCAGATGGTGCTCTCGCCGTCGATCGCGGTGGCGCTGGCGCTCGCTGCGCGTGGAGCCGCGGAGGGCGGCGCGCGCGGCGATGCGGGCACCGGTCCCGGCGGGGATCCCGATCCCGGGCTCACGCCGCGCGAGCGCGAGATCCTCGCGCTCGTCGCCGAGGGGCTCAGCAACCCCGCGATCGCCGCCAGGCTCTTCATCGGGGAGTCGACGGTGAAGACGCATCTGCTGCACGCCTTCGAGAAGCTCGGCGTCTCCGACCGCACCCGCGCCGCGATCCGCGCCATGGAGCTCGGCGTGCTCTGATCCCCGACTGCGCCTGCTTCCCCGTACTGGAGTTGTGGATGAATGACAGTGATGTAATTCGGTAGTCGATGTCGCGGGGATCCGCATGAGGACACCGATTCCGGCCCGTCGGCACCGAGTCGGCGGTGATCCCGAGGCGGGATTCCCCACAGGCCGTGCGCGCGCCTGTGGATAAATGACACCGATGTGATTCGCGCCCCCCGAGTCGGAAGCGACGTCATGCGACGCCGGAAGCGACGCCGGCCGTCTCCAGGGGCGCACGGAGCTCGCTGCCGCGCCGAGCGCGGAGACCCGTGCGGATGCCGAGCCGAGAACCGAGCGCCGAGAACCGAGCGCTGAGCGCCGAGCACCGGGAACCGGGAACCGGGAACCGAGCGGAGGATTTTCCGTCCGGAACTGCGATTTCGGCCGGAGAATCCTCCGCTCGGCGGAGCGCGCTGCTGAGCAACGAACCGGTCGAACGGAGGGAGAAGCGGCCGTGCGGAGGAAGAGCCGGCCCTCGAACAAGAGTGGAGCGCAGCGGAGGGCTTGACACGGGCGAGCCAGGTGCGTAGGTTCATTAGTGAAGTAATGAACCAAAGAGGCGCGGGAGCGATCCCGAGCCTCAAACGAACGGAGGCGACGGGTGTTCGACGATACGCGCCCCATCTTCCTGCAGCTCGCGGACCGCATCTCCGACGAGGTGCTGCGCGGGGTGTACGAGGAGGAGGAACAGGTGCCCTCCACCAACGAGCTCGCCGCCTATTTCCGCATCAACCCCGCCACGGCGGGCAAGGCGCTCAACCGGCTCGTCGACGCCGGGGTGCTCTACAAGAGGCGCGGCATCGGCATGTTCGTCGCGACGGGCGCGAAGGCGCTCATCGCGGGCGAGCGGCAGCAGGGCTTCGTCGACCGCTACGTCGCCCCGCTCCTCGCCGAGGCAGCAGCGCTCGGCCTCACCGCCCCAGACATCGTCCGGCTCATCGAACGGGAAGCGAAGGAGTCAGCACAGTGAACATCGAGACAGCATCCGCGGAACGGGCCGCGACCCCGGCTTCAGTGCAGGGCGCGGAACCGGCTCCGGCCGTCGAGACCCGCGGCCTCACCCGCCTCTACCGGGGCGTCGCGGCTCTCGAGGAGGTCACCCTCGACATCCGCGAGAACGCCATCACCGGCCTGCTCGGCCGCAACGGCGCGGGCAAGACCACGCTCATGTCGCTCATCACCGCGCAGGATCGCCCGAGCTCGGGCACCGTCCGCGTGCGGGGTCGGGATCCCTTCGAGCACGCAGCGACCATCGAGCAGATGTGCTTCGTGCGCGACAACCAGCGCTACCCGGACGACTACAAGCTGAAGCACGCCATGCGCGCCGCCGCGATCTTCTACCCGAACTGGTCGCAGGAGCTCGCCGACCGGCTCGTCGACCTGTTCCGCATCCCCGTGAAGCCCGTGGTTAAGAAGTTCTCGCGCGGCCAGCTCTCCGCGCTCGGCATCGTGCTCGGGCTGGCCTCCCGCTCGCCCATCACCTTCTTCGACGAGCCCTACCTCGGCCTCGACGCCACGGCCAGGCACATCTTCTACGACGAGCTGCTGCGCGACTACGCCGAGCACCCCCGCACCATCATCCTCTCGACGCACCTCATCGACGAGATGGACCGGCTGCTCGAGCGGGTCATCGTGCTCGACC
Organism: Leucobacter sp.; assembly: GCA_047606985.1. GTDB lineage: Bacteria > Actinomycetota > Actinomycetes > Actinomycetales > Microbacteriaceae > Leucobacter. Next base: position 4,881 of record JASGDX010000354.1, read on the forward strand.
GGGGCCGCGTGCTGCGGCACGCCGACGTCGACGAGTTGCGGGGCGGCGCCTTCCAGGTGGCGGGGCGGGCCTCGGCGGTCGACGAGTTCGCCCGGGATCGCCGCACGCTCTCTCGCCGCGCCATCGGCGGGCTCGGCACCGCGGTGGTGGAGGGTGCGCTGAGCGACGGCGACCGCGCCGCCGCCTCGGCCGCCGGCCTCGAGATCTCGGCGGTGTCGCTGCAGGACCTCGTCGCCGCCTATGGGCTCGGGGACGCCGCCGGATCGGCCGATCCCGCACCCGGCGACCCGCACCGCCCCGCATCGCAGCTCTCGGGAAGGAGCGCATCATGAACCGCATCGTCAAGGTGACC
>JASGDX010000355.1:0-12298 GCA_047606985.1 Leucobacter sp.
ACTCCCGTTTGGGAGGGGGATGGACGAGGAAAGGCAGCAGGCCGGCGGGATCGCGGAGGAGATGCTAGTATGGACAGGTTGCCGTTCGAACGGCCGCGGATACAGAGAGCCCCAGCAACCCGCTGACGGCGCCGCGCAGCAAGAGAGGGGATCCCTATGGCACTGGATGCAGAGGTCAAGAAGGCGATCATCGAAGAGTACGCGACCAAGCCAGGCGACACCGGTTCCCCCGAGGTGCAGGTCGCGATGCTCACCCGCCGTATCAAGGATCTGACCGAGCACCTCAAGACCCACAAGCACGATCACCACTCGCGCCGCGGTCTGCTGCTGCTCGTCGGCCAACGTCGTCGTCTCCTGGGCTACCTCCAGGACGTCGACATCGCCCGTTACCGCTCGCTCATCGAGCGTCTGGGCCTGCGCCGCTGAGATCTTCGGCGTCGCCCGGTGATCGCCGGGCAGCCGCTGCGAAGCGCCCCGCTCCTCTCGAGGAGCGGGGCGCTTCTGCGTGCGCGCCGCCGCCTCCGGCGCGGCGCGGGCACGAGTCGTCCGGTGTCGTCAGGGACCGGAGGGTCAGTAGCCGTATGCGAGCTTGCTCGCGACGGTCACGATCACGGTGACGATCGCGCCGACCGCCGCGCCGCCGATCGCGACGAGCGCGAGGGCGCGGCCGCGGGGGCGCCGCTTCGATACCGCTCCGCCGATCCCGAGCCCGAGCGCGATGAGGTAGAGCGGGACTGCGACCAGCACGTCGATCCACTGCATGAGCGTGAACGCCGCCGAGTCGTACAGCGCCGAGGCCTCCAGGTAGAAGCGCTGCTGCAGGAACGGCAGGATGGAGCTCCAGAGCACGGCCACCGCCGCGGTGAGGATCAGCGCGACCAGCCCGAGCACGTTGAACGGCGCCGCCGCGGCGGCCGGCTGGTGCGGTGCGTAGGCGTACTGCTGCGCCTGCGCGTAGGCCTGTGGCTGCTGCGGCGCGTAGGCCTGCGGCTGCTGTGCGTAGTCCGGCTGCTGCGCGTAGGTCTGCTGCTGCGGCGCGTAGTCCTGCTGCGCCTGCTGCTGCGGGCCGGGCTGCTGGGCTGTGGGATCGGTGGAGCTCATGCCTGGCAGCCTAGCGCGGCTGCGCCTGGCAGGCACGTGGACGCGCAAAAGGGCCCTGCGATCCCGAACCGGGATCGCAGGGCCCTTCGAAGCGAGGATCCGGATCAGATCTTCGAGGAGGCGTCCTTGAGCACGCTGCGGAGGATGCCGCCGATCTCCGCGAACTCCGCCGGACCGATGGTCAGCGGGGGAGCGAGCTGGATGACGGGGTCTCCGCGGTCGTCGGCGCGGCAGTAGAGGCCGGCCTCCCACAGTGCGGGCGACAGGTAGTCGCGCAGCAGGCGATTGGACTCCTGCTCGTCGAAGGTCTCCTTGGTGGCCTTGTCCTTCACCAGCTCGATGCCGAAGAAGTAGCCCTCGCCGCGCACGTCGCCGACGATGTCGATGTCGAGCAGCTTCTCGAGCTCGGCGCGGAACAGCGGGCTGTTCTCGCGCACTCGGCCGTTGAGGTCCTCCTCCTCGAAGATGTCGAGGTTCTCGAGCGCCGCGGCCATGGCCGCGGGGTGACCCGCGAAGGTGAAGCCGTGGTAGAAGGTGTTGTCCACCGAGTCGAACGGCTCGGACACCTTGTCGGCGACGATCATCGCTCCGGCGGGCACGTAGCCGGAGGTGAGGCCCTTCGCCGAGGTGATGATGTCGGGCTCGTAGCCGAGGGCCTTCGAGGCGAAGAAGTCGCCCACGCGGCCGTAGGCGCAGATGACCTCGTCCGAGACGAGCAGCACGTCGTACTGGTCGCAGATCTCGCGCACGCGCTTGAAGTAGCCGGGGGGCGGCGGGAAGCAGCCGCCGGAGTTCTGCACGGGCTCGAGGAACACGGCCGCGACGGTGTCGGGGCCCTCGAAGAGGATCGCCTCCTCGATGCGGTTCGCGGCCCACTGGCCGAAGGCCTCGAGGTCGTCGCTCGGGGCGCCCATCTCCTCGGCGCGGTAGAAGTTGGTGTTGGGCACGCGATGACCGCCCGGGGTCAGCGGCTCGTAGAACTTCTTCATGTCGGGGATGCCGGTGATGGCGAGCGCTCCCTGCGGGGTGCCGTGATAGGCGACCGAGCGCGAGATGACCTTGTGCTTCATCGGCTTGCCCTGGATCTTCCAGAAGTGCTTCGCCAGCTTGAAGGCGGACTCGACGGCCTCGCCGCCGCCGGTCGTGAAGAAGACCTTGCTCATCTGGCCGGGGGCGTAGCCCGAGAGGCGCTCCGACAGCTCGATGGCGGCCGGGTGGCCGTACGACCAGATCGGCATGAAGTCGAGCTGCTGCATCTGCTTGGCCGCGGCCCGCACGATGCGCTCGCGGCCGTGGCCGGCGTTGACCACGAAGAGGCCGGAGAGGCCGTCGATGTACTGCTTGCCTGCGGCGTCGTAGATGTGATGGCCCTCGGCGCGCGTGATGACGGGGACGCCGTCGTCGAGCACCTTGCGGTTGGTGAAGTGCGGCCACATGTGGCGCTTGGCCGAGGCCTGGAGCGCTGCGGTGTCCACCGCGGCGGTGGGATCAAAAGACATGGTTTATCGTGTTCCCCAGTCGTATTTCTGTTTGGTGAGTTGGAGGTAGACGAAGGTCTCGGTCGAGGCGACGCCGTCGATCCTGCGGATCTTCTCGTTCAGCAGTTCGATGAGTCCGTCGTCGTCCTCGCAGACGACCTCCACCAGGACGTCGAAGGAGCCCGCGCTGAGCACGACGTAGCTGATCTCCGGCATCTCCGCGAGGCGATCGGCGACGACCCTGGTGTCACCGGAAACGCGGATGCCGAGCATCGCTTGTCGGCTGAAGCCGAGTCGCATCGGGTCGGTCACGGCAACGATCTGCATGACCCCGGCATCGGTGAGCTTCTGCACGCGCTGGCGCACGGCGGCCTCGCTGAGGCCGACCGCTTTCCCGATCTCCGCATACGAACGGCGTCCATCGCGCTGGAGTTGCTCGATGATCGCCTTCGACGTGGCGTCGAGTGCCGGTGACGTGCGTTTGCTGCTCACGCCACTGATTCTTGCAGCGCAAAGTCAAAAAAGCAAAGGAATCCGAAGAATTCATTACCAAATCCAGTCAATCTCCGCGCTCGAAGCAGGTGAACTAGGTGAGGTGGAATCGATCTGCCGAGTGGGGCGTCGCGGCGGCGCAATGCTCGGAAAGCTCATCGAATTGGATGATCCGGCTGCAGAATCCGTTGGTATTCGGGAGAAACATAACTGTTTCGTGAAGAAATCGCGACAGGTCGGACAGCCGGTGGCGTCGGTTCTCGGATCTGTGCAATAGTTCGATGCACGGACTCGGCGATGCGGCTGCAGACGCGCATGCCGGTCGTACAGGATCCGATGAGAACCGAAGGAGATATCTCATGGCACGTCAGCCCGAAGATCCGATCATCCGCAACATCGTCGATCTGGTCCGCGGAGCCCAGCTCAGCCGTCGCCAGCTGCTCCGCGGCGCGGCGATCGGCGCGGCGGGCGCGGGCACCCTCGGCCTGGCGTCGTGCTCGAGCGGTTCCGGCGCTGGCGGCGACAGCATCGTGTGGGGCAACTGGACCTACTACCTGGACTTCGACGAGTCGACCGGCAGCTACCCGTCGCTCGACGCGTTCATGGACGAAGCCGGCTTCAAGGTCGACTACCTTGAGGACATCGACGACAACAACACCTTCTACGGCAAGATCAAGGATCAGCTGAAGCTCGGCCAGCACACCGGCTACGACGTCATCACCTTCACCGACTGGATGAACGGCCGCATCATCACGGACGAGCAGGTGCAGGAGTTCGACTACGCGAACCTGGCCAACGTCAAGGCCAACATGGTCGACGCCCAGTGGGACGCGCTCGACGTCGACCCCGGCCGCAAGTTCTCGATCCCGTGGCAGCTGCCCGCCTCGGGCTGGGTGTGGAACACCGAGGCCGTGCCGAAGGGCATCAAGACCCTCGACGACTTCCTGCGGCCCGAGCTCAAGGGCAAGGTCGTGGTGCTGAGCGAGCTGCGCGACACCATGGGCATGATCCTCGCGGGCCTCGGCTACGATCCCGCCGGCGACTGGGGCGACAAGGAGTTCGACGAGGCGCTGGCCTGGCTCGACGACGCACTGCAGAGCGGCCAGATCGGCAATGTGAAGGGCAACAGCTACACGCAGGACCTCATCACCGGCGACGCGCTCGCCGCGATGGCGTGGACCGGCGACGTGATCATGCTGAACGCCGAGAACGACGACCAGTGGACGCTCGAGATCCCCGAGTCGGGCGGCATGATCGCGGCAGACTCCTTCACGGTGCCCAACGGCACCTCGGCCGAGGCCAAGAAGAAGGTCGAGGAGATGATCGACTACTACTACGATCCCGCGGTCATGGCGGAGGTCGCCGACTACGTGACCTTCATCCCTCCCGTGAAGGGCACGCAGGAGGCGATGGCCGAGATCAACCCGGACAATGTCGACAACCCCCTCATCTTCCCGAGCGAGCAGGACTGGGAGCACCTGCACCCGTTCCGCACGCTGACGGCGGAAGAGGACAAGAAGTACTCGACGGCCTTCCAGAACGTGCTGGGGCTGTAGACCATGGCGGACAACTCCTTCGCATCGTCCGGAGCCGACCTCGAGCTGGTCGGCATCCAGAAGCGCTTCCCGGGCTTCACCGCCGTCGATGACCTCGACCTCACGATCCCGGCCGGCTCGTTCTTCGCGCTGCTCGGCCCCTCGGGCTGCGGCAAGACGACCACGCTGCGGCTCGTCGCCGGGCTCGAGGATCCGACGCAGGGCAAGATCCTCATCGGCGGCCAGGACGTGAGCAGCCTCAAGCCGCACAAGCGCCCGGTCAACACCGTGTTCCAGTCGTACGCGTTGTTCCCGCACATGACCATCCTCGAGAACGTGGCCTTCGGCCTGCGCCGGCGCAAGATCGGCGATCCCGTCGGCAAAGCCCACGAGGCGCTGCGCCTCGTGGAGCTCGACCACATCGCCGACCGCAAGCCGGGACAGCTCTCGGGCGGCCAGCAGCAGCGCGTGGCCCTGGCCCGCGCCGTGGTCAACCGCCCGGCGCTGCTGCTGCTCGACGAGCCGCTCGGCGCGCTCGACCTGAAGCTGCGCCGCCAGATGCAGCAGGAGCTGAAGCAGATCCAGCAGGAGGTCGGCCTCACCTTCCTCCATGTCACGCACGATCAGGAGGAGGCCATGACCATGGCCGACACCGTCGCCGTGATGAACAAGGGCCGCATCGAGCAGATGGGCGCGCCGGAGGAACTGTACGAGCTGCCGAAGACGATCTTCGTCGCGAACTTCCTGGGGCAGTCCAACCTGTTCCAGGTGGAGGTCGCAGGCGGCACCGATCAGGTGCTGCACACCGATCTCGACGGGGCGCGCATCTCGGTGCCGCGCTCCCGCAGCGTGCTCGACAGCGGCACCGTCATCGTCGGCGTGCGCCCCGAGAAGCTGTCGCTCTCGAAGACGCCGCCGGTCGCCGACGCCTCGACCAACGCGATCGGCCCCGGCCGCATCGTCGACGTCTCCTTCATCGGCGTGAGCACCCAGTACACGGTCGACGTGCCCGGCTCGGGACCGATCGAGGTCTTCGCGCAGAACATCCAGGCGGGCCCCGCCGCCGCCCTCGGCGACGAGGTGTGGATGAGCTGGCACGTCGAGCACACCTTCGGTCTCGCGGACGACAGGCTCGAGACGGGGGCGATCACCGCCGACTTCTCGACCCACGCGATCGCGACCCGGGCGAGCCTCGCCGAGTAGGAGGCGATCATGGCATTCACCGCCTTCTCGGCGAACACGGCGGCCGTCGAGCAGAACCCGCGCAAGCGGGGCTGGGTCGCGCTGCTGCTCCTGCTTCCCGGCATCGCCTACATGCTGTTGTTCTTCGTTGCGCCGTTCATCCAGCTGGCGATCACGTCGCTCCAGGCCCCGGCCGAGAGCGGGGGCATCGGCCAGTACGTCGCCGCGATGGAGTTCTCCAACTACTGGGCCGCGCTCCAGGAGTACTGGCCGCACCTGCTGCGGTCGTTCATCTACGCGATCACCGCCACGATCATCGGCCTCCTCATCAGCTACCCGCTGGCGTACCTCATCGGCGTGAGGGTGCGCTCGAAGCCGATGCTGCAGGGGATCCTCCTGATCCTCGTCGTCGCCCCGTTCTTCATCAGCTTCCTGCTGCGTACGCTCGCCTGGAAGTCGATCCTGCCGAACGACCTGATCGGCACGCATTTCTCGGTGATCTTCGGCCTGGTGTACAACTTCATCCCGTTCATGGTGCTGCCCATGTTCTCCTCGCTTCAGGCGCTCGATCTGCGCCTGATCGAGGCGGGATCGGATCTGTACGCCTCGCCGGTGACGACCTTCCGCAGGGTGACCCTGCCGCTATCGATGCCCGGCATCGTGTCGGGCACGCTGCTGAGCTTCATCCCGATGTCCGGCGACTACGTGAACGCGTCGCGCGAGTTCCTGGGCGGCACGTCGACGACCATGATCGGCAACGTCATCGAGTCGAACTTCCTGCAGACGCAGAACTATCCGATGGCGGCGACGCTGTCGATCATCCTGATGGCGATCATCCTGGTGGTCGTGGCGACGTACGTGCGCAAGAGCGGGGCGGAGGATCTGCTGTGAAGAGCTTCACTCTCGGAAAGGCCTTCGTGCCGGTCGTCGGAACGATCGCGCTCATCTACCTGCTGCTGCCGATCGCGCATGTCATCGTGTTCTCGTTCAACGACGCGGGCCGCAACAACATCATCTGGCGGGGCTTCACGCTCGACAACTGGCAGAACCCCTGCGGTGCGCCCCAAGTCTGCACCGCGTTCGGCAACAGCATTCTCGTCGGCGCGGTGGCCACCGTCGTCGCGACGGTGCTCGGCACGATGATCGCGATCGCGCTCGTGCGGTACAAGTTCACGGGCCGCTCGACGGTCAGCCTGTTGCTGTTCACCCCGATGGCGACCCCCGAGGTGGTGCTGGGCGCCGGCCTCGCCGCGCAGTTCCTGCTCGCCGGCGTCGAGAAGGGCGTCGGTACGATCATCCTCGCGCACACGATGTTCTGCATCTCGTACGTGGTGGTGGCGGTGAAGGCGCGCGTCGCGAGCCTGAATCCCGCGATCGAGGAGGCGGGGCGAGATCTCTACGCCTCACCGGGCCAGGTGTTCTGGCGGATCACGCTGCCCATGCTGATGCCGGGCATCATCGGCGCCGCACTGCTGAGCTTCGCGCTGTCGTTCGACGACTTCATCATCACGAACTTCAATTCGGGCACGGCGACCACCTTCCCCAAGTTCATCTACATCTCCGCCCTCAAAGGGGTGCCGGCGCAGGCGAACGTGCTGGCGTCGATCGTGTTCATCGGCGCGCTGCTGCTGGTGATCATCGTGCAGATGATCAACATCAACAAGCAGAAGCGCATGGCGCGGGCCTGACCGGTCCCGCACCCTTCTCGAAGGAAAGAGAGCATGGCGAATCCATCAGCATCGGCTACGGCCAAGGGTGCGACGCTCAAGCGCAGTCTGGGGCTCTGGGCCATCGTCGGCCTGGGGCTCGGCTACATGACCCCGACCGTCATCTTCGACACCTTCGGCATGGTGGCCCGCGACACCGACAACGTGGTGCCCGCGGCCTACCTCGTCGCGCTCATCGTCATGGTGTTCACGGCGATCAGCTACGGCAAGATCGCGGGAGCGATCCCGAGCGCGGGATCGGCGTACACCTACGTGCGCGAGTCGATGCACCCCAACCTGGGCTTCATGGTGGGCTGGACCTCGCTCGTCGACTACATGCTGCTGCCCATGGTGAACTGCCTCATCATCCGCAGCTACCTCGAGGCGTTCTTCCCGAGCGTGCCCGGCTGGATCTGGGTGGTCGTGTACTGCATCGGCGTGACCTCGATCATCTACCTGACGATGCGGGGCACCTCGAACATGAACATGATCCTGCTCGTCTTCTCGGTGATCGTGATGGCCGTGTTCATCGTGATGGTCGTCGTGCAGCTCTCGGGAGGCGCGGGCACGGGCACGGTGGCGTCGGTGCAGCCGTTCATACACGACGGGGTCACCATGGGCGCCCTGCTCATGGGCGCGACGATCGTCTGCTTCTCGTTCATCGGCTTCGACGCCGTCACCATGTACGCGGAGGAGGCGAAAACCCCGAAGATCATGCCGAAGGCGATCCTGTTCACCGTGATCATCGGCGGCGGCATCTTCCTCGTGACCGCCTTCTTCACGCAGCAGCGCTTCCCCGACTGGAACGAGTTCGCCCCTGGCGGCGACATGCAGTTCGTCGAGGACAGCACCCTGCCGCTCATCGGCGAGTTCGTCGGCGGCGACGTGCTGAAGGCCGTGCTCACCGCGGCGGGCTTCGCCGCCACGCTCGCATCGGGGCTCGCCTCGCACGCCTCGGTGTCGCGCATGCTGCTGGTGATGGGCCGCAACAGCGTGCTGCCGAAGCGGTTCTTCGGCTACATCAACCCGCGCACCCACACGCCGGCGTTCAACATCGTCCTCACCGGAGCCATCTGCCTGCTGGCCACCGCATTCACCCTCGAGATGATCGCCGCCTTCATCAACTACGGCGCCCTGATCGCCTTCACCTTCGTGAACCTCTCGGTGATCGCCTGGTTCGCATGGCGCAAGGGCATGCGCAAGACGCCGAAGGACGTCTTCAACTACATCGTGATGCCGGTCATCGGCACGCTGCTGACCGGCCTGCTCTGGGCCAACCTGCACGCGGACGCGCTCATCGGAGGCGTCGTATGGACCGTCATCGGAGTGGTCTACCTGCTGGTGCTCACCAGGGGCTTCCGCAAGCCGGTGGCGTCGTTCGACGAGAACCAGCCGGTGACCGGCTTCAACAAGGTGCCCGTCGAGGAGTAGGGGCCGAGGGCTCCGGCTCGTCCCCTCCCGGTTCGGGTCGGGGCTTCTTCGCCCGACCGCTGGGTCGGGCGAAGACGCGGGCGGGCGGAGTGCCCGCGGAGGGTAAGCTGGGGGATCATGCTCGACCTTGACTTCAGTGCACGCATCCGCGCGATCCGCTCCACCTACGCCGACATCGCCGCGGTGACGGATCTGCCGAAGCTCGAGCGGGAGATCGCCGAGCTCGAGGAGCAGGCGGCAGCCCCCGATCTCTGGGACGATCCCGCAGCCGCGCAGAAGGTGACCAGCGGCCTCTCGCACCGCCAGGCGCGGGTGAAGCGCCTGCGCGCCGTCGAGCAGCGCATCGACGACCTCGAGGTGCTCGTCGAGCTGGCGCAGGAGATGGACGACGCCGACTCCGCCGCCGAGGCGGCCGAGGAGCTGGCCGCGCTCGAGTCGGTGGTGCAGGACCTCGAGGTGCAGACCATGCTGTCGGGGGAGTACGACGAGCGCGCAGCAGTCGTCACCATCCGTTCGGGCGCGGGCGGCGACGACGCGACCGACTTCGCTGAGATGCTGCTGCGCATGTACCTGCGCTGGGCCGAGCAGCACGACTACCCCACGAAGGTGCTCGACACCTCGTACGCGGAGGGCGCGGGCATCAAATCGGCGACCTTCGAGATCGACGCCCCCTACGCCTTCGGCACCGTCTCCGTCGAGGCCGGAACGCACCGCCTCGCGCGCATCAGCCCCTTCGGCTCGGCCGACAAGCGGCAGACCAGCTTCGCGGGCGTCGAGGTGATCCCGCTGCTCGAGGAGGCGACCGAGGTCGACATCCCCGAGAACGACATCCGCGTCGACGTGTTCCGCTCGTCGGGCCCGGGCGGACAGTCGGTCAACACGACCGACTCCGCGGTGCGCATCACGCACATTCCGACGGGGATCGTCATCTCGATGCAGAACGAGAAGTCGCAGATCCAGAACCGGGCCGCCGCGATGCGCCTGCTGCAGACCCGCCTGCTGCTGCTGCAGAAGGAGCAGGAGGCCGCGAAGAAGAAGGAGCTCGCCGGTTCGATCACCGCGAGCTGGGGCGACCAGATCCGCTCGTACTTCCTCTACGGCCAGCAGCTGGTGAAGGACCTGCGCACCGGGCACGAGTCGTCGCAGCCCGACGCCGTCTTCGACGGCGACCTCGACGGCTTCATCGCGGCGGGCATCCGCTGGCGCTCGCTCTCGAAGGACGACTGAGCGGAGCCTCCCACCGCGCGCCTCGGGGGTTCGTCCAGCCGCGGGGCGTATTGTCGAGGCGTCATGATCCTCTTCGAGAACGTCACCAAGAAATACCGGGGCACCGCGAAACCGGCGCTCGACTCCGTCGACCTCCAGGTCGAACGCGGCGAGTTCGTGTTCATCGTGGGCGCGTCCGGTTCCGGCAAGTCGAGCTGCCTGCGGCTGATCCTCCGCGAGGACCAGCCGAGCGTGGGGAAGATCCACGTGCTCGGCCAGGATCTCAGCAAGATCTCCTCGCGGAAGGTGCCGTACTTCCGGCGCAACCTGGGCACGGTGTTCCAGGACTTCCGCCTGCTCACCAACAAGACGGTCTACGACAACGTGGCCTTCACGCTGCAGGTGATCGGCAAGTCGCGCGGCTTCATCCAGGAGGCGGTGCCCGACGCGCTCGAGATGGTGGGGCTGGGCAACAAGGGCAAGCGGCTGCCGCACGAGCTCTCGGGCGGCGAACAGCAGCGCGTCGCCATCGCCAGGGCCATCGTCAACAAGCCGGCGATCCTGCTCGCCGACGAGCCGACGGGCAATCTCGACCCCGCGACCAGCCTCGGCATCATGCAGCTGCTGCGCGCCATCAACGCGGCGGGCACGACGGTGGTCATGGCCACTCACGAGGCCGCCTTCGTCGACATCATGCAGCAGCGCGTCGTCGAGCTCTCCCAGGGCGTCGTGGTGCGCGACGAAGTGGGCGGCGGTTACGGCGAGACCGCGTCGATCCCCGTCACGGATCTCTCCGAGGAGGGGGTGCAGGTGCTGCGCACCACCGAGGCGGTGGTGCGCGCCGCGCTCGCGCCCGAGGGGGTCCCGGAGACCGAGCACGCGGAGACCGTCGAGGCGGCCACAGCTGCGGAGGTGCGGGCGGGGAACGAGCCCGCGACCGACACCGTCCCCGCGATCCCGCGCATCGCCGGCCCCCGAACGATCGCCGCCGAGCCCGTCTCCCGCGAGGGGGAGGGCCCGGAGTCGCACCTGCGAGAGGCCTCGGTCTTCGAGGAGCCGCATCCCTTCGGCGAGGCCGACGCCGAGATCGACGAGGACGACGACACGGTGCGCCCCAGCGGGCCGCAGGCGCGCCGGATCCCGAGCTTCCTGGATCCCGATCGCCCGATGGACCCGGTGCGGATGTCCGAGACCGGCAGTCTCGCCGAGCATCTCGGGCTCGACCGCGGCGACGACGACCAGACGGATGTGGGGCCGGTGCGATGAGGGCTGGACTGGTACTGGGCGAGGTCTGGAACGGCCTGCGCCGCAACATGTCGGTGGTCATCTCCGTGGTGCTCGTGACCTTCGTGTCGCTCACCTTCGTGGGCGCGGCGATCCTCATGCAGCTGCAGATCCAGCAGATGAAGACCTTCTGGTACGACCGAGCGCAGGTGGCCGTCTACCTGTGCGTCGACTCGGACCAGACCGCCACCTGCTCGGGCGAGGACGCCGGCGAGGACGTCATCAAGGCCGTCGAGGACGCCCTGCAATCGGACACCCTCGCGCCGTACGTGCAGGACTACTTCTTCGTGGACCACGAGCAGGGCTACAAGGAGTTCACGCAGCAGTTCGCGGGCAACCCGATCGTCGACATCACGAAGCCCGAGCAGATCCCGCAGACGTTCTGGGTGAAGCTCGACGACCCGTCGCGGGCCGACATCATCAAGGAGGCCTTCACCGGCATCCCCGGCGTGCAGAGCGTGATGGACCAGCGCAGCCTGCTCGACAAGATCTTCGTGTACCTCGGCGCCGCCAGCTACACCGCCATCGCCATCGCGGGTCTCATGCTCGTCGCGGCCATGCTGCTCATCTCGACCACCATCAGGCTCTCGGCGTTCTCCCGCAGACGGGAGATCGGCATCATGCGCCTCGTCGGCGCCTCCAACCGCTTCATCCAGACGCCCTTCATCCTGGAGGGCATCATCGCGGCGCTGGTCGGCGCGGTGCTGGCCGGTGCGGCCTCGGTGGCGATCGTGCGCTTCTTCGTGCAGGGCTTCCTCGCCAGCGAGGCGCCGTTCACGAGCTACATCACGGTCGAGCAGTCGCTCATCGTGCCGCCGATCCTGCTCGTGAACGGCGCCTCGCTGGCGAGGAAGCCCTGCACGAAGAAGCGCACGATCGCCAC
>JASGDX010000356.1:0-9329 GCA_047606985.1 Leucobacter sp.
GAAAAGCTGGGGAGTCGGCGGAGGACGGGGCGGGGCGGGCGGGAGGGTCGGGATGGTGCGGCGCAGGGTGACGCGGTGCAGCGCGGGTGGCGCGGCGCAGGGTGACGCGGTGCAGGGTGACGCGGTGCAGCGCGGGTGGCGCGGCGGGCGAGCGGGATCGCAGGGCGCCGATCATGCAGACGCAGAAGAGGCCGATCCGCCGTTGACCGCCGATCGACCTCTGCGTTGCCAGTGCCCCCGGAGGGATTCGAACCCCCGACCTACGGTACCGGAAACCGGCGCTCTATCCCCTGAGCTACGGAGGCGAGCACGTCGGCAACAGCGACAAGCCTAGCGCACATTCACGACCCCTCGCGCCGAGCCGGACAGGCCCACCGGCCGCGGCTCGGATAGGCTCGGGGGATCCCGCCCCGCGCCGAGGAGAACGACGATGCCCCTGGACCTGACGCCCGCAGCCGACTCCCCCGGACTGCTCGCCGCGCCGGTGCGCGACGCCCTCGCCGCGCTCGACCCCGCGCTCGCCTCGCGCATCCGCGTCGCGGCCATCGACCCTGGCCTCGCCGACACCGCCGCCTTCTGCGAGGCCTACGGCGTGGGGCTCGAGGACTCGGCGAACTGCATCGTGGTCGCGGGCCGCCGGGGCGACGAGACGAGCTACGCCACCTGCGTCGTGCTCGCCACCACCCGCGCCGATGTGAACAGAACCGTGCGCAAGCTGCTCGGGGCGCGCCGCGCGAGCTTCGCGCCCATGGACGAGGCGGTCGCTCTGACCGGCATGGAGTACGGCGGCATCACGCCGCTCGGGCTGCCCGCCGGCTGGCGGGTGCTCGTCGACTCGCGGGTGCGCGAGGTGCCGGAGGCGATCATCGGGGCGGGGATCCGCGCCGCGAAGATCTCTCTCCCCGGCGAAGTGCTGTGCGCCCTGCCAGGCGTCGAGGTGATCGAAGGGCTCGCAACCGAGGTCTGAGGCGGGCGGGCGAGGCAGAATGGAGAGCGAGCCGATCCCGCGGGATCGCCGAGTCTCGAACGAATGGAGAACCATCATGTGTCAGCGAGTCTCATGCCGGAACTGCGGCAAGCCGAGCTGGGTGGGCTGCGGCGAGCACGTCGAAGAGGCTCTCGCGGGCGTGCCCGAGGCGGATCGCTGCCACTGCGCGCGCTGATCCCGGCCGATCGTCTCCATCTCCTCGCAGACAAGGATCGGAAACCGGGAATCGGGGACGCAAAAAGTCGCTTCGACGTGATGGATGCGACCGTTTCCGTCCCCGATTCTCTCTGAGCGCGGGCGGGTAGCGGCGATCGGGGATCGGGGAGCGGCGATCAGCGGTCGTCGAGCGCCTTGCCGCCGCGGTCGACGAGGCCCCAGGTGGCCGCGGCCGCGAGCACGAAGAACACCGCGAACACGCTGAACGCGAGCCCCGCCCCGCCTGCCGAGAGCATCACGGGGACGAGCAGCGGCGCGACGATCGAGGCCACGCGCCCCACCCCCGCAGCCCAGCCGGATCCAGTGGCGCGCAGCGAGGTGGGATACAGCTCGGGCGTCACCGCGTAGAGCGCGCCCCAGGCCCCGAGGTTGAAGAAGGACAGCGCCATGCCCGAGACGATGATCGCGGCCTCGGCGTGCACGGTGCCGAACAGCACCGCCGACACCGCCGAGCCGATGAGGAACACCGAGAGCGTCAGCCTGCGCCCCCACACCTCGATCAGCCAGGCCGCGACCGCGTAGCCCGGCAGCTGCGCGAGCGTGATGACGAGGGTGAAGCCGAATGAGCGCACGAGGCCGAACCCCGCGTCGAAGAGGATGCTCGGGATCCAGATGAACGCCCCGTAGTAGGCGAAGTTGACGCAGAACCAGACCAGCCAGATCGACACCGTGCGGCGGCGGAACTCGGCGGCCCACAGACCCGCGAGGCGCGATCGGAGCAGCGGTGCACCCGCCCGCTCCGCATCGGTGCTCCCGCCGGCGTCGGCGCTTCCGATCTCGGCGCCGGTGGCCTCGGCGCCCGCGTCGGCGCCGTGCGCGGCGGCCCGGACCCTTGATCCCGCAGACCGTGCCGCTGCGCTCCGCTCGAAGTCCTCGACGATGCGCTCGGCCTCATCGATGCGACCGCGGCCCGCCAGCCAGCGCGGCGACTCGGGCAGGCCCCACCGCACGGCGAGCGCGTACGCGGCCGGGATCGCCCCCAGCGCGAACGCCCAGCGCCAGCCGTTCTCGTCTGCCGGCACCACGAAGTAGCCGATCACGGCCGAGGCGGTCCAGCCGACCGCCCAGAACGCCTCGAGGATCACGATGAGCCTGCCGCGCATGCGGGCCGGCGCGAACTCGCTCACGTAGGTCGACGCGACGGGCAGCTCGGCGCCGAGCCCTACGCCCACGAAGAAGCGCAGCACCAGCAGCAGCGCCACTCCGCCCACGAGCGCGCTCGCCCCGGTCGCGATGCCGTAGATCAGCAGCGTCAGCGCGAAGACCTGGCGGCGCCCGAAGCGGTCGGCGAGCAGCCCGCCCAGCCCGGCCCCCACCGCCATGCCGGCGAAGCCGACGGAGGCGATGACGCCGCTCTCGGCCTTGCTGATGTCCCAGTGCACGGTGAGCGCCGCGATGATGAAGGAGATGAGGCCGACGTCCATGGCGTCGAGCGCCCATCCGAGACCCGATCCCGTGAGCACGCGCCCATGCCTGCGCGTGAAGGGGAGCGCGTCGAGGCGCCGCGAGAGCGAGCCCTGGATCGCCGGTGTTCCACTCATACCTTCCATAGTAGGGTCCGCCCCCGACACCGCCGCCCGCAGCGGCGTGCGGTTCTTCCCTTCCGGATGGGATTCGCGTTCCCGATGGAGAAATCCCGGCAATCGGTCATCTGGAACGCGAATCTCCTCCGTTGTGCAGATCCGCAGTCGCGGGAGAGAGCCTGAGGACGCGGGAGAGAGTCTGAGGACGCGGGAGAGAGCAGGCGGGAGCGGGAGAAATCAAGCGGGCGCGGGATCCGTCCCGCTCAGCACTCGATGACGTTGACGGCGAGACCGGCGGCCGCCATCGACGATGCCGAGCCGGCCTCGCCCTGGCAGCCCGTATCGGCGCCCGAGACCGACACTCGATCGACGGATGCCTAGAGCTCGGCCCCGTTGTCGGCGGCGTACTGCTCGGCGCTCAGCAGCGGGCCCTCCTCGGTGACGGCCACGCGGAACAGCCAGCCCGCGCCGTAGGGGTCGGAGTTGATGATCGCGGGATCGGCGACCGCGGCGTCGTTGATCTCGACGACCTCTCCGGCCACCGGCGAGAAGAGCTCCGACACCGACTTGGTCGACTCGACCTCGCCCACGACGGCGCCGATCTCGACGGCCGCGCCGACCTCGGGCAGGTCGACGTAGACGATCTCGCCGAGGGCGTCGGCGGCGACCTCGCTGATGCCGACGGTGGCGGGCGAGCCGCCGTCGATCCACTCGTGCTCGGCGGAGTAGCGGATTCCGGTCTGGACCTTGCTCATGTCTTGTTTCCTTGTCTTGCGGTCGTCATCCTGCGCGGAGTCGCAGGATCTCGGGTGGTTCGAAGAGTGGATTCTGCGACTTCGCGCAGAATGACGGAACAGTTCAGTTCTGGCGCTTGTAGAACGGGAGCGCCACGACCTCGAACGGCTCGGCCCTGCCGCGCAGGTCGACCTCCAGGCGCGTGCCGATCTCGGCGTGTTCGGGGGCCACCTGGGCGATGGCGATCGGGTAGCCGAGCGTGGGGCTGGGCAGACCGCTCGTGATGCGGCCGACCGGCTCGCCGTTCGCGAGCACGGCGTAGCCGGCGCGACCGGCGCGGCGCCCCTCGCCCCTGAGACCGACGAGCACCGACTCCGGGCCGGCATCGCGCCGCGCCTCGAGCGCGTCGCGCCCGACGAAGCGCTCCTCCTTCGTGAAGGAGACCACGCCGCCGAGGCCCGCCTCGAACGGGGTCGTGTCGAGGCCGAGCTCGTTGCCGTAGAGCGGCATGCCCGCCTCGAGGCGCAGCGAGTCGCGTGAGGCGAGGCCCGCCGGGATCAGGCCGTGCGGCTCCCCCGCCGCGAGCAGCAGCTGCCACAGCTCGGCGGCGCGCTCGTTCGGGATGAACAGCTCGAAGCCGTCCTCCCCCGTGTAGCCCGTGCGGGCGAGGGTCACGTCGATGGGGTCGTCGGCTCCGGCTGCCGAGCGGGTTTCGGACCCGGCAGTTCCGCCGGCCCCGTCGACTGACGCAGTGCTCGTCGCGTCGCCGCTCGAGGCGGCGTCGATGTCTCCGATCCGCACCGCGGTCCAGGCGTAGTACTTCAGCGAGGCGACGGCCTCGCGATCCCCCTCCGCCACCGCCTCGAGCAGGATGCGCTCGGCGTTCGGGCCCTGCACCGCGATGAGGCCGGTCTCGGCTGAGGCGTCGGTCACCTCGACGTCGAAGCCCGCTGCGCGCTCGGCGAGCAGGCCGGCGACCGTGTCGGCGTTTCCGGCGTTGGGCACCACGAGATAGCGGGCGTCGGCGACGCGATAGACGATGAGGTCGTCGATGATGCCGCCGGCCTCGTTGCAGATGAGCGAGTACTTGGCCCGGCCCACCGCGATCGCGGCGAGGTCGCCCACGAGGGCCGTGTTGAGGAAGGCTGGGGCGTCGGGCCCGCTCACCCAGACCTCGCCCATATGGGAGAGGTCGAAGAGGCCGGCCGCCTCGCGCACGGCGCGGTGCTCGGCCAGCTCGGAGCCGTACCGCAGCGGCATGTCCCAGCCGCCGAAGTCGGTGAAGGAGGCGCCGAGCTTCTTGTGCTCACTCCACAATGCAGTCTGCTGAGCGTTCACGACGCTTTCACCTCCGAATCTCGCGAGCGAGCTTCGGCGCATACGGCGCACAACGCTCCGCGTTGCCTTGAGCGCCTTGGTGGGTGCTCGTCGTGGAGCGCGGTGCGCTTCGTCTCGGTCATGGTGTCTTGGTCCTCTCGGGTTTCGATCTGCTGCGCTCGCTCAACCGGCGAAGGTCTCGAAGGCCTCGGGGGCCGGGCAGGAGCAGATCAGGTTGCGGTCGCCGTGCGCGCCGTCGATGCGGCCCACGGGCGGGAAGTACTTGTCGACGCGCAGCGACGGGACCGGGAAGGCGGCCTGCTCGACCGGGTACGGCCGATCCCACGCGCTCGAGACGACCGCGGCGGCGGTGTGCGGGGCGCGTCGCAGCGGCGAGTCCCCGAGCGGGAAGTCGCCCGCGGCGACCTGGTCGATCTCGCCGCGGATCGTGATCATCGCCTCGATGAAGCGCTCGAGCTCGCCCAGGTCCTCCGACTCGGTGGGCTCGACCATGAGCGTGCCGGGGACGGGGAACGCGAGGGTGGGCGCGTGGAAGCCGAAGTCGATGAGGCGCTTCGCCACGTCCTCGGCGGTGACCCCGGTCTTCGCGGTGAGCTCGCGCAGGTCGAGAATGCACTCGTGCGCGACGAGCCCGCTCGCGCCGGTGAAGAGCACCGGGAAGTGATCCCGCAGCCGCGACGCGATGTAGTTCGCGCCGAGCAGCGCGTGCTTGGTGGCGCGGGTGAGCCCGTCGGCCCCGAGCATGGCGATGTACGCCCACGAGATGGGCAGCACGCCGGCCGAGCCGAACAGCGTCGCGACGACGGGGATGCCGTCGCGCACCGTGTAGCCGCCCGTCGGGTCGCCGGGCAGGTACGGGAGCAGGTGCTCCGCGACCGCGACCGGGCCGACGCCGGGACCGCCGCCGCCGTGCGGGATCGCGAAGGTCTTGTGCAGGTTGAGGTGCGACACGTCGCCCCCGAACTCGCCGGGCTTCGCGAGGCCCACGAGGGCGTTCATGTTGGCGCCGTCGATGTAGACCTGCCCGCCGGCCGCGTGGATCTTCTCGCAGACCTCGCGCACGTCGACGTCGTAGAGGCCATAGGTCGAGGGGTAGGTGATCATGATCGCGGCGAGGGCGTCGCGGTGGGCCTCGATCTTCGCGTCGAGGTCTTCGAGGTCGATGGTGCCGGTATCGGTGTTCTTCACCACGACGACCCGCATGCCCGCGAGCACGGCGGAGGCCGCGTTGGTGCCGTGGGCTGAGGCCGGGATGAGGCAGACGTCGCGCTGCGAATCGCCGTTCGCGAGGTGGTAGCCGCGGATCGCGAGGAGGCCCGCGTACTCGCCCTGCGAACCGGCGTTCGGCTGCAGCGAGATCCCCGCGTAGCCGGTGATCTCGATGAGGCGCCGCTCGAGATCGGCGATGAGCTCGCGCCAGCCGGCGCTCTGATGGTCGGGCGCGTAGGGGTGGATGCCGGCGAACTCGGGCCAGGAGATCGACTCCATCTCGGCGGTGGAGTTGAGTTTCATGGTGCACGAGCCGAGCGGGATCATGGTGCGGTCGAGCGCGAGGTCGCGGCCCGAGAGGCGGCGCAGGTAGCGCAGCATCTGGGTCTCGGAGCGCACCGAGTTGAAGATGGGGTGGGAGAGGTAGTCGCTCTCGCGCACGAGGGCGGCGCCGAAGCCGTAGTCCCCCGGAGGGATAGCGCCGCCCCCCTCGGCGACGGGCTCGACCGGGGCGGCCCCGAAGACGCCCGCGAGCGTCTCGACGATCTCGGGCGTCGTGGTCTCGTCGGTCGACACCCCAACCGTGTCGGCGTCGATGCGGCGCAGGTTGATGCCGGCGACCTCGGCGTCGGCGATGACCCGCTCGGCGCGGCCGGGCACCTTCGCGACGATCGTGTCGAAGAACTCGGCGCGGGCCAGCTCGATGCCGGCGGCGGTGAGCGCGGCGGCGAGGGTGCGGGCGTGGGCGTGGGTGCGCTCGGCGATCGCCTTGATGCCCGCCGGGCCGTGGTAGACCGCGTACATCGACGCCGTGATCGCGAGCAGCGCCTGGGCGGTGCAGATGTTGCTCGTGGCCTTCTCGCGGCGGATGTGCTGCTCGCGGGTCTGCAGGGCGAGGCGGTAGGCGGGCCGTCCGGCGTCGTCCTTCGAGACGCCCACGAGGCGGCCGGGCATGGAGCGCTCGAGGCCGGCGCGGATGGCCATGTAGGCGGCGTGGGGGCCGCCGAAGAAGAGCGGCACGCCGAAGCGCTGGGTGTTGCCCACCGCGATGTCGGCGCCCTGCTCCCCCGGCGGCACGATGAGTGCGAGCGCGAGCAGGTCGGCGACGACCGTGACCATCGCGCCGCGCTCCTTCGCGGCGGCGATGATCGCGGAGTGGTCGACCACGGCGCCGTCGTCGCCGGGCTGCTGCAGCACGATCCCCGAGATGTCGCCCTCGGGCAGGCCCCCGTCGGGCCCGGTCAGGTCGGCCACCTCGATCTCGAAGCCCAGCGCCTCGGCGCGGCCCCGGATCACGGCGACGGTCTGCGGGAAGACGTTGGCGTCGACCACGGTCTTCGCAGATCCCTTCGCCTTATTGGCGCGGCGCATCAGCAGCACGGCCTCGGCCGCCGCCGACGACTCGTCGAGCAGCGAGGCGTTGGCCACCGGCAGTGCGGTGAGGTCGGAGACCATGGTCTGGAAGTTGAGCAGCGCCTCGAGGCGGCCCTGCGAGATCTCGGGCTGGTAGGGCGTGTAGGCCGTGTACCAGGCGGGGTTCTCGAGCACCTTGCGCAGGATGATGGGCGGCGTGATGGTGCCGTAGAAGCCCTGGCCGATCATCTGGGTCTTGAGCACGTTGCGGTCGGCGATCTCACGCAGCCGGGCGAGCGCGCCCTGCTCGGTGAGCGGGGCCGGCAGCTCGAGCGGCCGGCCGACCCGGATGTCGGCGGGCACCGCGGCGTCGACGAGCTCGTCGACGCTCGCGAAGCCGAGCTGCTCGAGCATCCGCTCGATGTCGGCGGGCGCGGTGACGCCGATGTGGCGGTCGGCGAATGCGGCTGCGTAGGGGGCAATGGTCAAGAGGATCTCCGTGGTGTGGCCGCGCGGGCGCGGGACTGACGAGGGATCCTCCCCGCTCTGTACGGAACCTGAGAGATTCGGGATCCCGCAGCGTGCGGGCGCCCTTGCACCGTCGGTGAGTTCGGGATCGCGGATCCCGAACTGCTTTCCAGAGTTGCCGCGCCGCAGCGGTACGGGGGCCTGAGAGATTCCCGGGGAGGGCTTGCTCCTACGGCGCCGGGTCGCGATCGCGGATCCCGGGCTCTCCCGCTGCGGCTTGATGGCCGATATTCACGAGTGCGCCCAGCCTATCATCGCCCGAAACCAGCGCCGACAGTTACCAGCTGGCGGTTCGACCCGCGCCTAATGACCACTGAATCCGGAATGCCATACTCAATTTTATTGATATAAGTATACCGTTTATGCTTCTTCTACAGACTGAGAAGATTGATGATGAAGGCACGTGGATTCCTCGTACTGCTCACCACGACTGCACTCGCGCTCGCACCCGCGACCGGCGCCGCGGCGCAGTCCCCAGATAACGATGACCCGATCCAGTAGTACAAAGGATCACTCCGTCCCTCCTAAACAAGGATGCAAGCAGTTCGGAGGTGATGGTCGACGCCGAGAGCACGCCCGTTGTATCTGTCCCGAGCACTGACCTGGACATCGAGGGACTCCTGCCCCTCCAAGGAGTGGAATTCTCCGTGGACTACGCCACAGAAGTTGCCGACGTGACAGCAGGCATTACCGAGCTTTCAACTCTCCAAGAGGACGCGCACACCCTCGTGCAGCCCACCAGCAACGGCGTCGACCTCATCAATGTCCTTGACACCGCCAGTGCACCTAGCCAATTTCGAACGACTTTCGACCTGCCCGAAAACACCGAACTCATTGAAGCCCCGGATGGGATGACCTACTTTGTGTCCAACGGAGAGTATCTGGGAGCTCTCCTCAACTCTGAAGCGACGGATGCGAGCGGTCATGAAGTTCCAGTGACCTACATTTTTGAGAATTCCACACTCACTCAGAAAGTAGATCTCAGCGCAACCAGTATCGCCTACCCTGTGGTTCAGCGCATGGCGTGGGGATACGTATATCAGTACAACTTGAAAAAGACGCCTACGCAGAATTACAACCTGCTCAAGAAGTGCTTCAACTGCTACTTTCCAGTCCCCGGCGCCCCTAAGAAGTATCCAACAGCCGATCAGGTACTCCCCTTGCGTCCGGGTGGTTTCAACTTCTCTGTCACAGTCACCGGCCACCACAAGCAAGGGAATATCTATTGGTTCAAGTTTGATGCAAACAAGGGCCATCTGGACGGAGAAGGCTCATGGGTCAATTTTAACTTTACCCAGGCCGCTGCCGGAGCCCCCGACTTGACTCATCTAAAAGGTCCGGGAGCGGCTGCGTGTGCCTCACATAAAAATGTCCGCGTAGTTTCCTGGCGTGATGAGCAAGGAGCTATCGATGGGTGCCCGTCGAGAGATCACGAAGAA
>JASGDX010000357.1:0-2918 GCA_047606985.1 Leucobacter sp.
CCCAGCACGAGCGCGCCCCCGAGCACCGCGAGGCCGACCACCGGCACCTGCGACCCGCTCGGCGGCTCGGCCGCGACCGGCGCCGCGGCGACGGCCTCGCCGGACTCGTCCTCGATGTTCACGGTCAGATCGTCCATGCTCGAGCCGCCCGACTTCTCGGCCGCCTCGATCTTCTCGAGGTCGTCATCGTCGATGTCGAGCGACACCGAACCGCCCTCGACCGTCTCGCCGCTTCCCGCGCTCGCCCCGGCACCGGCCCCGCCGCCCGCGGTCGCGGAGCTGCCCCCGCCGGATCCGCCTGCGACGACCGTGAAGTCGTTGCCGCCGCGGCGGGTGTAGCCCGCGTACCCGTCCTCGATCCTCTCGCCCGTGACCGGGTCGATCGGACCCGTCGCCAGCATGCGCAGCCAGTGCGCGCCCGGCGCCAGGTCGGGCACCACGATCGAACCGGAGGCGTACCCGTTCCCGTCGAGCTTCTGCGTGGCGTACACGCAGGCGCCGTGGGAGGTGTCCGAGCAGGCCAGGCCGTCGTCGATCTTGATGTAGACGGTCTCGTTCGGCGGGTAGCCCGACACCTCGAAGTTCAGCGTGTCGCCGGATCTCACCTCGGTCGGCCAGACGCGCGAGCTGGTGTTCGGGGTCTCGGGGCCCGGCCCGTCCGGGTTGAGCGCCTGGGCGCTCGCGCCGAACGCCGTCGCGCAGACGAGCGCCACCAGCGCCGCGGCCGCGGCGCGGGCCATGCGCCGGGCCGTCCTCGCGGGGGTCGTCCTCGTACCTGGTCTCTCCACGTCTTCCTCTTCCTGCAGTTCGTCGTCCTCGGCCTGCCCTGGCCGGCTCAGGGCCCGCGTGTGCCCAGCGCCGGCGATCCCGGGGCCGGTCCCGGCCGCACCGGCGCGCGCAGCAGGATCATCGTCACCGCGGCGGCCGCGAGCAGCAGCACCGCGAGGCCGATCAGCACGAGCGTCCATCCTCCGTCGTCGCCGGCGGCGCCGGCGATCGCGGCCAGCACGCCGCCGACGCCCGCCGACGCGACCCGATCGGGATCGGGCTCGGCCACCGTCTGCGCCTTCGCCTGCTTCCCCGCGACCTTCACCCAGCCGACCAGCTCGCCGTCCTCGTCGACGAAGGCCAGCTTGTGCGTGCCGCTCGGCAGCCTGCCCAGTTCGACGGTCAGCGTGTGGTCGCTGCCCACCTGCACCCAGTCGATCGGCACCACGCGGCCCCGCTCGGTGTACAGGAACAGGTACACCCAGTCGCCACCGGGGATGCCAGGCAGGCTCACCGTCAGCTCGCCCTGCCGCAGCTTCGCGGAGACCTCTCCCGCGTTCGCCTTCGTCAGCGCCCGGTACGAGTCGACCGGCTGCTGCGGCGCGGCGCCCGGCTTGGGCTTCGCGGCCTTCTGGGACGATGGCGCGAAGCGCACGCCCGAGAGCCCCAGCCCGCGCCCCGACCCCGCGCTCGCGGTGTCGGCCTCGCTGACCGTCGCCGTGGTCCAGCCGAGCAGTCCGCCCCCGCGGTCCTGCACCGAGACCTTGTTCGTGCCCGTCGGCAGCCGCACGCCGTCGAGCGGCAGCACGGCGCGGCGATTCCCGTCGAGCTCGAACCACCCGGTCTGCCACGGGAAGCGCGGGGTGGCGCCGTCGTAGACGTTGACGTAGACCCAGTCGCCCGGCGAGCCCTTCGGCACGGTCACCGTCCAGCGGTCGGCGTGCTGCTCGAGCCGCACGCCTCCGCGCTTCGAATCCTTCAGATCGTCGGTCACGTGCAGGGGATCGGGCGCGGCGGTCGGCTTGCCCGGCTTCGAGAGCTCGGTGCTGCAGGTCTCGCAGACCACTGTGAACTCGGGGGTGCGCATGGTGCGCGACGCCTCGCGCTTGCCGTCGTAAACGGGGTCGTCCGAGAGCGTGGCGGTCATGAGGCGCAGCGTGTACGAGCCCTCGGTGAACGCGGGGTGCGAGTTGCTCCGCGTCGGCAGCGGGATCTCCACGTCGAAGCCGCCGCGGTCGTCGGCCTCGATCACGAACCAGATCGTCTTGTTGTCCCGGCAGACCTGGGCATTGCAGTCGCCGGTCCTCTTGCCGGCCTCGGCGTTCCAGACCTGGGCGATGTCGTCGCCCGTGTGGTTGATCTTGCCGTCGTTGATCTTGACGGCGACGTAGGAGCCCAGCCCGGTGTTGACGTTGCACCAGTCCTCTCCGATGAGCCGGATGGTGCCGCCGACGCGGGCGGCCGGCACCTGCATGCCCGGCGCGAGCGTGTAGCTGGCCTGGGAGGGCTCCGCCGTGCAGCCCTCGGTCACCGGCTCGCTCCAGGGCGCGCCGTCGACGGTGATCGCCTTCGAGGTCCAGTCGCGCGCGACGTCGCCGAGCGCCGTCCCGTCGTCGGTCGTGGTCAGCCGCAGCGCGACGTAGCTGCCGCCGCGCACGTCCTGCGGCAGCGAGACGCGCGCGTCGAGCACACCGGTCGAGCGCACGTGCACCCGCTGCCACACGGTGGGATCGGCGGCCACCGGATGCGGATCGGCGGTCGTGCCGGCGTGCCGGTAGTACGCGCCGCTCTGATCCTCGAGCCGGATGTCGATCACGGACCCCGCCCGGCCGTCCTTCGCGAGCCAGCCGGTGCCGGTGAGCGGGAGGCTGGATCCCGAATCGGCGGTGGTCGGCACCCAGGCCACGGCGTCGTCGCCCTTCGCGGTCGACTTGTAGGTCTCGTGCGGATAGACGGGCTTCTTCACGGCGACGGGGTCGCTCAGATCCTCGACCACGGTGAAGAACAGGCTCGCGCCGCGCTGCACATCGGCGGGCGAGCTGAGCAGCGAGCCGCTCAGCATGCGCACCGCGTGCGTCGTGCCAGGGGCGAAGCGCTTCGCGAGCTCCTGCTCGGAGAAGCCCCCGCGCCCGTCTGCGGTCTTCGATACG
>JASGDX010000358.1:0-3396 GCA_047606985.1 Leucobacter sp.
CACCGGGCGCCGGGTGGCGCCCGCCCCGGCGCCCGGTGCGCGGACCAGCGCGATCCCGCACTCCGCCTTCCATTCTGACACCAGGTGTCAATATAATCGGGATGGAGGCGGCGAACGCCCCCGACCTGACGACAAGGAGGTCATCATGGCAGGACGACTCGAGGGCAGGGTCGCGTTCATCACGGGGGCCGCGCGCGGTCAGGGGAGGGCGCACGCGGTCAAGCTCGCGCAGGAGGGCGCCGACATCATCGCGATCGACATCGCCGGTCCGCTCGACTATGTGCCGTACGACTCGCCCACCCGTGCCGACCTCGATGAGACGGTGCGCCAGGTCGAGGCGCTCGATCGCCGCATCCTCGCAACGGCCGCCGATGTGCGCGACATCGAGGCGCTCAAGGCCGCCGCCGACGCCGGGGTCGCCGAGCTCGGCCGGCTCGACATCGTCGTGGCGAACGCGGGCATCTGCATCCCCGAGGCGTGGGACGCGATCACCCCGGAGACCTTCAAGACCACCATCGATACGAACGTGACGGGCGTCTGGAACACCGTGATGGCGACGGCCCATCACATCATCGCCGGAGGCCGCGGCGGATCCATCATCCTCACCAGCTCCTACGCCGGCAAGAAGATGCAGCCGTTCATGATCCACTACACCGCCAGCAAGCACGCCGTGACCGGGATGACGCGCGCCTTCGCCGCCGAGCTCGGCAAGCACGACATCCGCGTCAACAGCGTGCACCCGGGCGCGGTCATGACGCCGATGGGATCGGGGAACATGCAGTCGGCGCTCGCGGCGGCGGCGGCCACCAACCCGGTGCTGAACAACATGGGCACGCCGTTCCTCACGACGTTCGCGGCCGATCCCGAGGACATCGCGAACACCGTCGCCTTCCTCGCCTCCGACGACGCGCGTCTGATCACGGCCGAGCACATCGGCATCGACCAGGGGGCTCACACCTTCTGATCGGGGCCGCCGGCCTTGCGCTTTCCCGCGAGTGAGGCAGGCTTGGAACAGCCGCAATGAAAGAGAGAAGAAGACGATGAGCAAGCTGTGGCCCTGGGCGAAGAACCCCTGGTTCGAGACGGTGCTGGAGGCGCAGCGCCGCACGAAGCGGCGGCTCCCGCCGTCGGTGTACGCGGCCCTCGTCGCCGGCAGCGAGCGGGGGCGCACCCCGCAGGAGAACATGGACGCGTTCGCGCGGCTGCAGTTCGCTCCGCACGTCGTCGGCCATCCGCCCACCCGCGACATGGCGACGACCATCATGGGCATCCCCGTCTCGATGCCCGTGATGATCTCTCCCACCGGCGTGCAGGCGATCCACCCAGACGGCGAGGTCGCCGTCGCCCGTGCCGCAGCCGCTCGCGGCACGATCATGGGCCTCAGCTCCTTCGCATCGAAGCCGGTCGAGGAGGTCTGCCTGGCCAATGAGAACACCTTCTTCCAGATGTACTGGACCGGATCCCGCGAGACGATGGTGCAGCGTATGGACCGCGCCCGCGCGGCCGGAGCGAAGGGGCTCATCTCGACCACCGACTGGTCGTTCTCGATCGGCCGCGACTGGGGCAGCCCTGCGATCCCCGAGCGCATGAATCTGCCGGCGCTCGTGAAGTTCGCGCCCGAGGGCGTGATCCGCCCGCAGTGGACGCTGCAGTGGCTGAAGGCCGGCCTCCCCGACCTCACGGCCCCGAACCTGCAGCCGCCCGGCGGCGAGGCGCCGACGTTCTTCGGCGCGTACGGCGAGTGGCAGCAGACCCCGCCCCCCACCTGGGAGGACATCGAGTGGCTCCGCGAGGAGTGGGGCGGCAAGTTCATGCTCAAGGGCATCACGCGGGTCGACGACGCCAAGCGCGCCGTCGACGCCGGCGTCGACGCGATCTCGGTCTCCAACCACGGCGGCAACAACCTCGACACGACGCCCGCGACGATCCGCTGCCTCGGCCCGATCGCCGATGCTGTGGGGGATCAGGTCGAGGTGCTGCTCGACGGTGGCGTGCGCCGCGGCGGCGACGTGGCGAAGGCCCTGGCGTTCGGCGCGCGCGCCGTGATGATCGGCCGCGCCTACCTGTGGGGCCTCGGCGCCAACGGCCAGACCGGCGTGGAGAACGTGCTCGACCTGCTGCGCATGGGCCTCGACTCGGCGATGCTCGGCCTCGGCCACTCGTCGATCGATCAGTTCAGCCGCGACGACTTCCTCGTGCCCGACGACTTCGAGGCGCGTCTCGGCGACTCCGTGCGGACCGAGGAGTGATGGCTTCCCGCTCGGGCTCCGCGTGGGGTCCGCCGCCGTTCCCGCAGCCCCCCGAGCGCGCCCGGGAGACATCGGAGTTCACGACGCGGATCCCGCTCGCCTGGACCTCGGGGGTGCCGCTGCGCGCGGGGAAGGTGACGATCGGCGGCTCGCCGTGGGAGGTGGCGCTGCTGCCGGAATCGGTGCGGCCGTTCGCCCGCAGGCTCTACGCCGCCGGCCGGCGCGGCATCACCGCGACGACGCCCGAGGAGCAGGACGCGGCGATCTATCTGATCGACCGGGGCATCGCGGATCCGCTGCCCATCGCCGACCGGGAGATCGACGACGTCGAGATCGTCGTCCCGGTGTACCGCGACGCCGAGGCGCTCGAGCGCTGTCTCGCCTCGCTCGATCCGGAGGGGCTGCCCGTCATCGTCGTGGACGACGCCTCGCCCGAGCCCGATGCCGCGCGCATCGCCGAGATCGCGCGAGCCCACGGCGCGAGGCTCATCGTGCAGCAGCGCAACAGCGGCCCTGGCGGCGCCCGCAACGCCGGCTTCGCGGCCACCACCGCGCCGTTCGTGGCGTTCATCGACTCCGATGCGATGGCCGCCCCCGACTGGATCGCGCGGCTGCGGCCGCTCTTCGACGATCCGCTCATCGGCGCCCTCGGCCCGCGGGTGCGCCCCGACGTGCGGGGCGCCTCGCCCATCGAGCTGTACGAGGAGACCCGCTCAGAGCTCGACATGGGCCCGAACCCCAGCCGGGTCGTCTACGGCGTGCCGGTGGGCTGGCTGCCCACCGCCTCGGCGATCGTGCGCCGCAGCGCCGTCACCGATCCGCCCTTCGAACCGGGCATGCGCGTCGGCGAGGACGTGGACCTCTTCTGGCGCATGCACGAGGCCGGGTGGACGGTGCGCTACGTCACCGACGTCGTCAACCATCACCGGGTGCGCACCTCGCTGCGGGACTTCTGCGGCCGACGCGAGGGGTACGGCACGTCGGCGGCCGAACTCGAGCTGCGCCACCCCGGGCGCCTGATCCCGGCGAGGCCGTCGCTCTCCGGCCTCGCGGTCGTCGCCGTGCTCTCGAGCAGGCGCCGATGGGTGCGCCTGCTCGCCCTCCCGATCGCCGGGTACGAGCTCGCCAGGCAGCGGCGCATCCTCGG
>JASGDX010000359.1:0-4401 GCA_047606985.1 Leucobacter sp.
AAGTTGGAGGCAGTCGGGCGGGCGGGCGGGCGGCGGTGTCCCGGGCGACAGGATCCCGAGCGGCGCCGGGTAGACTCGGGAGCGATGCTTGAAGCGAAGATGAACCAGGGCAAGGACGGCGACGAAGTGCGCGCGGGCGAGGGATCCGGCGAGCCCGCCGGGCTCTGGGCCGCGCCGAGCGTCGAGCCGAGCGCCAAGGGCGCCCTGGCCGCGCGGGTCGCGCTCCCGGGTTCCAAGTCGCTCACCGGGCGCGAGCTGATCCTCGCCGCCCTCGCCGACGGCCCCGGCCAGCTGCGCGCTCCGCTGCATTCGCGCGACTCGGCGCTGATGATCGAGGCGCTGCAGGCCCTCGGCACCGGCATCGAGCGGATCCCCGCGAACAGTCCCTTCGGCCCCGATCTGCGCGTCGCCCCGGCGGAGGAGCTGACGGGCTCCACGTCGATCGCCTGCGGCCTCGCAGGCACGGTGATGCGCTTCGTGCCCCCGGTCGCCGCCCTCGCGCTCGGCCCGGTCGCCTTCGACGGCGACCCCTACGCCCGCAAGCGCCCCATGCGCCCGGTGCTCGACGCGCTGCGCGCGCTAGGCGCCGACATCGCCGACGAGGGGCGGGGCGCCCTGCCCTTCACCGTGCACGGCACCGGCTCGCTGCGCGGCGGCCGCGTCGAACTCGACGCCTCGCTCTCCAGCCAGTTCGTCTCCGCCCTGCTGCTCTCGGCCCCCCGCTTCGAGGAGGGCGTGCACATCGTGCACACCGGCGAGCGCCTGCCGAGCCTGCCCCACATCGAGATGACCATCGCCGCGCTGCGCGAGCGCGGCGTCGAGGTCTCCTCCCCCGCCTCCGGGGAGTGGGTCGTCGCCCCCGGGCCGATCCGGGCCCGCGACGCGCGCATCGAGCCCGACCTCTCGAACGCCGCGCCGTTCCTCGCCGCGGCACTGGCGGTCGGCGGCTCGGTCGCGGTGCCGGGCTGGCCAGCCGAGACCACGCAGGTGGGCGACCGGCTGCGCGAGCTGCTCCCCGCCTTCGGCGCGCGCGCCGAGCTGGCCGCCGACGGGACGCTCGCCGTGTCGTCCGACGGGCCGATCCGCGGCGTCCGCATGCACGTGCCCGAGGCCGGAGAGCTCGCCCCCACGCTCGTGGGCCTCGCGGCCCTCGCCGCGCACGGCACTGAGGGTGCCGACGGCGAGGCGAGCGAGATCACCGGCATCGGCCACATCCGCCACCACGAGACCGACCGCATCGCGGCGCTCGTCGCCGAGATCAACGCCCTCGGGGGCGATGCCGTCGAGCTCGAGGACGGCATCGCGATCCGCCCGGCCGCCCTGCACGGCGGAGTGTGGCACAGCTACGCCGACCACCGCATGGCCACTACGGGCGCCCTCATCGGGCTGCGCGTGCCCGGCGTCGAGATCGAGGACATCGACTGCACCTCGAAGACGCTGCCGCAGTTCGCCGAGCTGTGGTCTCGCATGCTCGGGATCGGCGATCCGGCTTCCGCGCCTGGCACCGATCCCGCGAGCGCTCCGCGCACCGGAGGCTCGGCGTCAGGCGGGCTCGGCGGCATCGCGGCCGTCCCCGTGGGCGCCGGGAGCTTCATCGACTACCCGGTCGGCGGAGGATTCGGCTTCGGCGATGCGCTCGGCGCCCTCGGAGGCGGAGACGGCGACTGAGATGAGTTGGCTGCTGCCCGACGACGAGGACGACGACCCGTACGCCGAGTACGACGACCACTCGGTGCGCACCCGCCCCAACCCGAAGGCCAACCGCCCTCGCACCAAGCGCCGCCCCGAGCACTCCGACGCGGTGATCGGCATGGTGACCGGGGTCGACCGCGGCCGCTACACGGCGCTCGTGCCCGCGGGCGCCGATCCCGATCTCCCCGGGGAGCACGCCGTGCTCGCGGCCCGGGCCCGCGAGCTGCGCCGCACCCCCATCGTCATCGGCGACCGCGTGCAGCTCGTGGGCGACACGAGCGGGGCCGAGGGATCCCTCGCCCGCATCGTGGGCATCGACGAGCGCCGCACCGTGCTGCGCCGCAGCGCCGACGACAGCGACCGCGTCGAGCGCGTGATGGTGGCGAACGCCGACCAGATGCTCATCGTGGTCGCGGCCGCCGATCCCGAACCCCGCGTGCGCCTCGTCGACCGCTACCTCGTCGCCGCATACGACGCCGGAATCCAGCCCCTCATCTGCATCACGAAGATCGACCTGGCCGATCCCGAGCCCTTCCTCGCGCACTTCGCCGCGCTCGAAGTGCCCGTATTCCGCACCGCTCGCGGTGCGGAACGATCAGCAGAGCGCACCGCTCGCGGTGCGGAACAGTCGGCAGAGCGCTCAGCCCTCGGAGCGTGGCCGCTCGCCGACATCCGGGAGGCGCTCGCGGACCGCACCACCGTGTTCGTCGGCCACTCGGGCGTGGGCAAATCGACCCTCATCAACGCGCTCGTGCCCGAGGCGGGTCGCGCGATCGGGCACGTCAACGAGGTCACCGGCCGCGGACGGCACACGTCGTCGTCGTCGGTCGCGCTGCGGGCGGCGACGCCGGGAGCAGCGCGCGGTGACTCCGGCTGGGTGATCGACACCCCCGGCGTGCGTTCGTTCGGGCTCGGGCACGTGACGGGCGACGGGATCCTGCGCGGGTTCACCGACCTCGCCGAGATCATCGACGACTGCCCTCGCGGCTGCACGCACCAGGACGATGCGCCCGACTGCGAGCTCGACGCGGCGATCGCCGACGGCAGGCTCGACGCCGCGGGCGCGGCGCGGGTCGAGTCGCTGCGCCGGCTGCTGAAGTAGCCGCGGAGCACGGGCAGGGGCGCTGGCACGGGCGGGGGCGCTGGCACGGGCGGGGGCGCTGGCGGGAGCACCGCACTCGCCCCGCTAGGCTGGGAGCATGACCGAACGCGTGATCCTCGAGCCCGGACAGCCCGCCCCCGACTTCTCGCTCCTCGATCAGGACGGGGTCGCGCGATCCCTCGCCGATTTCCGCGGCGAGCGGGTGATCCTCTTCTTCATCCCCGAGGCGATGACCCCGGCCTGCACGATGGAGTCGTGCGAGTTCCAGGAGTCGTCGGCACCGCTGAAGGCCGCCGGCTACCAGGTGCTCGGCGTCTCCCGCGACTCGGTCGAACGCCTGCGCCGCTTCGCCGACCGCGACGGCCTCGAGTACCCGTTCCTCAGCGACCCGGAGGCCGAGGTGCACCGCGCCTACGGCGCGTACGGCACCAAGAACAGCTACGGCCGCATCATCGAGGGCGTGATCCGCTCCACCTTCGTGATCGACGAGGAGGGCGGGATCCTGCACGCTCTGACCAACATCAAGGCCACCGGGCACGTCGCCCGCGTGCGCAAGCTGCTCGGCGCGTAGCGCTACGCTTCGTCGGCGAGGCCGCGATCCGGCAGCTCCGGCCGCGCGAGCACCGCGGCGAGGAACCCGAGCAGCGCTGCGGCGACCAGCGCGAAGCCGAGCCAGGCCGGCCCGATGGCCAGCTGCAGACAGCCGGTGCCCGCCGCGAACAGCAGCACGTGGATCGTGAGCGCGGATCCGCGCACCCAGCTCGCCCGAGCCCGCAGCGCGCCGATGCACGTCACCACCGCCCACGCCAGCGCCAGCGCCGCCATGGCCACGAGGCTCAGGTTCTGCACCGCTCCCGAGCTCGATCCCAGCGTCGCGAGCACCGAGATCACCAGCACCCACCCCAGCAGCACGCTCTCGAGCACCAGCAGCACGCGCAGCACCGCCCATCCGGCTCGCGAACGCGGGTGATCGGAGGGTGACGAGGTCATTACGGCTCTCTTTCCAGGCAATTGCGAATTCGCTATTGATTTGCTTCTACATCCGTGAAACTATATATTTCGTCGAGTTTCGCGCACACCGACGTGAGCATTCTCAGCCACGTTTCAGGTAGATAACGGCGCGAGATTCCAGGCTACCGGCCTCCGGTGTTTTTCGTGCGCGTGCGTTGCACTAGTAGGAGGACGAATAAATGGATTGGCGCGAGAAGGCCGCATGCCTCACCGTTGACCCCGAGCTGTTCTTTCCGGTCGGCAACACCGGTCCCGCCGTCGAGCAGATCGAGCGCGCGAAGTCGGTGTGCGCCCGCTGCGCCGTGACCGAGATGTGCCTGCAGTACGCGATGGACACCGGTCAGGACTCGGGGGTCTGGGGCGGCCTCAGCGAGGACGAGCGCCGCGCGCTCAAGCGCCGCGCCGCCCGCGCCCGCCGCGCCAGCTAGCGGCTTCATCCCGTTCGGGATCGAACCCCCGCACTGCCTTGAGCGGTGCGGGGGTCCTTCGCGTTCGGGATCGCCGCGTTCGGGATCTCCCACTGCCCCGGACCCCCGCCGTTCCGACGGCGCTCACCGGTACTACGGCTCGATCCACGCGGTGGCGTCCGCAGGAAC
>JASGDX010000360.1:0-3197 GCA_047606985.1 Leucobacter sp.
CGCAAACCCGGCGGGCGCGGTGCCTGCGACAGGACCCGCAGCCGCGACCGCAGCCGCCAACGGCACCGCACCCGACGCCCGCGCCCTCAAGCGCCGCCGTGTGCGCCGCCGAACCGTACTCGGGGCGGCCCTCGTGGTCGCCCTCAGCGCGGGCGGCGGAGCGGCCTGGGCGGCCGACCGCTTCCTGATCCCGAAGGTGGAGATCGACGACGTCGCGAGCTACGAGGCCGCGAACAGTGCTTCGAGCACGAGCAGCACCGGCGCGACCAGCAGCGCGAGCTCCGCCCAGGCTACCCTCACCGACACCTCCTACACGAGCGGCGACACGTCGATCACGATCGACACCGTCACGACGGGCTCCGGCAGCGACACCGTCACCTACTACGTCGCCGACGTCACCCTGGGCGACGCGACCGAGCTGCGCTCGGCCTTCGCGAACAACCAGTTCGGCGAGAACATCACCGAGAAGACGAGCGAGATCGCCGCCGACAACGGCGCGGTGTTCGCGATCAACGGCGACTACTACGGTTTCCGCAGCACGGGCATCGTGATCCGCAACGGCGTCGTCTACCGCGACGAGCCCGCCCGCACCGGCCTCGCCTTCTACACCGACGGCCGCGTCGAGGTGTACGACGAGACCGAGACGAGCGCCGACGAACTGGTCGCCGCCGGCGTCTGGAACACCCTGAGCTTCGGTCCGGCGCTGCTCGAGGACGGCCAGGTGCTGAGCGGCATCGACGACGTCGAGGTCGACACGAACTTCGGCAACCACTCGATCCAGGGCGAGCAGCCCCGCACCGCGGTCGGCGTGATCGACGACAACCACCTCGTGTTCGTGGTGGTCGACGGTCGCGACGAGGGTTACAGTCGCGGGGTCACCATGACCGAACTGGCCGAGATCATGCAGAGCCTCGGCGCCGAGACCGCCTACAACCTCGACGGCGGCGGATCCTCGACGATGGTCTTCAACGGCGAGGTGCTCAACCAGCCGTCGAACGGCGGCGAGCGCGGCACCAGCGACATCCTCTACGTGGCGGGCTGAGCCGTGATCGTGCTGATCCCCGCCTACGAGCCGGCCGAGCACCTGCCGCGGCTGGTGACGGAACTGCGGCGCGCCGACCCATTGGGCGAACTGCGCGTGCTGGTGGTCGACGACGGCTCCGGTCTCGACTACGCCGACGTCTTCCTGCGGACGGCCGAGGCCGGAGCGGAGGTGCTGCGGCACGACCGCAACCTCGGCAAGGGGGCGGCGCTCAAGACCGGCTTCCGGCATGCGCTCGCCGCATATCCGGGCGAGGGCGTGGTCACCGCCGACGCCGACGGTCAGCACACGGTGCGCGACATCCTCGCGGTGGCCGAGGACGTCCGGTCCGGCGATGCGGACGGCGGCGAAGCCGGCGGGCGCACCATGGTGCTCGGCTGCCGCGGCTTCGACGGCGACGTGCCGCTGCGCAGTCGCTTCGGCAACGACGTGTCGCGCAGGCTGTTCCGGGTCGCCGCGGGCTGGTCGCTCTCCGACACCCAGACGGGGCTGCGCGGGATCCCGGCGGCGATGCTGCCCTGGCTGCTGGAGGTGCCGGGGGACCGCTTCGAGTACGAGCAGCGGGTGCTGCTGGGGCTGCGGCGGGCGGGCTTCGCGGCTCGCGAGCGGCGCATCGAGACCGTGTACCTGGAGGACAACGAGTCGAGCCACTTCCGGCCCGTGCTCGACTCGGTACGGGTGATGCTGCCGGTGGCGGCGTTCGCGGCCTCCTCGCTGCTCGGCTTCGCGGTCGACGCGATCGCGCTGTTCGTGCTGAACGCGCTCACCGGTGCGCTGGTGCCGTCGATCGTGGCGGCGCGGGTGCTCAGCGCGAGCGTGAACTTCTGGGTGAACCGCCGGGTCGTGTTCATGCGGCGCGGGCAGGAGGGGCTGCTGCGGCAGGCGGCGGCGTATGCGCTGCTGGCCGGCGTGCTGCTCGCCTCCAACGTCGTCTGGATGTCGTATCTGACGGAGATCGGCGTGCCGCTGTGGATCGCGAAGGTCGTCACCGAGCTCGTGCTCTTCTGCACCAGCTACCGGGTGCAGCGGTCGGGGGTGTTCGCCGGCGCGCAGGCCGAGACCGTCCGGGTTCGGGATCCCGAGCCCCTGAGCCCCCGGCCCGTCGCGGCGGCCCCGGCGCCCGCGCGCCCGGCTCTCTAACCCGGAGCAGGCGCCGCAGGCCCCGAGTACGGGCCTCGCGCACCCCTCTGCGCGCCCCGCGAGCGCTGTCCACCCGCCCTGCCGAGCTTTCCCCCACCGAGCTTTCCCCTGCCGAGCTTTCCCCCACCGAGCCGCCCCCAACCCCGCCGAGAGGGGATTCCTCCGGCTGTTCCAGCGAAATCAGCCGGAGAATTCCCCTCTCGAGCGTGCCGGTGCGACGTGTGAGCGGCGCCTGCGACGAGGAATCCGCCCAACCCTTATCCGTGCGGAAGGCGAATCATAAGCGGCGCATAACTTCGCACGATCGAATGGAACCATCACGGATCGCGCATGCGATCCCGATCCCGAACAGGTCGCGAACCGGCCTCGCACCGCACTGCACCGCCCCACGTCAGGAGCCTCGAATGACCACCGTCAACCTCATCCTCATCGCCGTCGACCTCGTCGCGGCCGTGATCCTCTCGCTCGGCCTCTACTACCCGCGGCACCGCCGTCGCGACCTCGTCGTCGCCTTCCTCGGCGTCAACATCGGGGTGCTCGCGGTGACCACGGTGCTCGGCAGCGCGGAGATCGCGGCGGGGCTCGGCCTGGGGCTCTTCGGGGTGCTGTCGATCATCCGGCTGCGCTCCTCGGAGATCTCGCAGCGCGAGGTGGCCTACTACTTCTCGGCGCTCGCGATGGGCCTCATCGGCGGCCTCGCATCGGCCACGGTGCTGATCCCGTCGGCGCTCATCGCGCTGATCCTGCTGGTCATGTGGGCCGCGGATCACCCGGCGCTGCTCGCCCGCAGCCGGCATCAGGTGGTGCGGCTCGATCGCGCGATCACCGACGAGGGCGAACTGCGGGCCGAGCTCGGCCGCAGGCTCGGCGCCACGGTCACCGCGGTCAACGTGCAGCAGCTCGACCTCGTCAACGACTCCGTGCTCGTCGATGTGCGATACCGCCTCGATCCCGCCTGGACCCGCGCCACCGGCGCCCGCAGCGCTCACCGCGCGCGCGTCGCGGCTCCGCGGCG